>DATGJN010000073.1 GCA_035295165.1 bacterium | reverse complement strand
CCCAGCCCAGGACCAGCCGGCCCGGCCCAGCCCTGAGACCCCCGGCCCGGCCCAGCCCTGTCGCCGCCTCCGCAGACCAGGACCGAGCCGAGCAGGAGTGTACCCTGGAGTGCCACGTCCAGCCCGGTTGTCAAGTACCCCAGCGGTGCGTTGACGGTGTCGACCTGCCGGTGCTAGCATCACGATGACGGACGGCGCCCCCCCATCCCGTCGGCGTCGGCCATGGTGGCGTGAATGACCAGCCGTGTGAATCGACCGCAGAGCCCCACCCACGATCCCGTCACGCACGCCGTTCGAACCAACACCGTGCGGCGCCGGGTTATCCAGGTGTCCGATGGTGCCGCACGCGCGCGGACCGACGTGCTGGCCACGGAGGAACCGCTCGAGATCCGGCTGCACCCTCCGGACGGAGGCGCGCACGTGCAGGTCTCCGTCACGATGCGGACACCGGGGCACGACTTCGAGCTTGCGGCCGGCTTCCTGTTCACGGAGGGTGTTGTGCGGGCCTCCGAGGACGTGAAAACGATCAGCTACTGCACCGACGCGAGGCTTGACGGGGATCAACAGTACAACATCGTAAGCGTGTTCCTCAGGCCGGGCGCGACGTTCGATGCGGATCGCGTGACGCGAAACTTCTACACGACCTCCAGCTGCGGTGTCTGCGGGAAGGGGTCGATCGACGCGATTCACGTGCGCGGAGTCGCGCCGGTCCGGGACAACGGATTCGCGGTCGACGGCCGGTCGCTCCGCACGATCGCGACGCGGCTGCGCGACGCGCAGGCGTTGTTCGCGAAGACCGGAGGGCTCCACGCGGCCGCCGCGTTCGACGCCTCGGGGCACCTGGTGGCGCTTCGCGAGGACGTCGGCCGCCACAACGCCGTGGATAAGCTCGTCGGGCACGCATTCCTGGGGCGCCGCCTACCCCTGGACCGCCACGTGCTGATGGTCAGCGGCCGCGCCAGCTTTGAGATCGTCCAGAAAGCCGCGGCTGCGGGGATCCCGGTCGTCGCCGCGGTCTCGGCGCCGTCGAGCCTCGCCTGCGACGTCGCCGCCGCGTTTGGGATCACGCTCGTGGGGTTCGTGCGCGACGGCCGGTTCAGTGTCTATACGAACACGCAACGGATCCGGCTGCCCGAGGATCCACACACGCCCGCGGTGTGATCTGTGCCGTTGCAGCGCTTGACTTGTTGGCTATAATAGACATCGTGACATTTGGGATGGAGGTGGTGGCATGACCCGGAAGGCGTCGACACGCGGGCGAAAAGCGGGTACGGCACGCGCGGCCAAACCAGCGTCGCGAGCGGCCACCCGCACCGGCAAGAAGACGGCGAGCGCCCGCGCGACGAAGCCGGCGGCCAGGCCTACCGTCGAGCGGAAGCGCCTCGCGGCACGCGGGGCGGCAAGCCAGGGGATTGAGTCGACCCCCAAATCCGACGAGCTCCGCCGGGATCAGGTGCACGTGGTGCACGCGGAGGAAGACGAAGACCTCGACTGGCTGAACGAGGACGAGGACCCGCGCAGCCAGATCGTCGAGGACGAGGAGGACGACTGGAGCCCGCAGCACGACGACGAGTGGTAGGCGCGTAGGCGGCGGATAGGCGGACGGGGCCCCCGCGGGGCGGTCGCGTCCGCCGCGCTATCGGTCGGCCGGCGGAATCCCACCGGCCGACATCTGTTGCGCCCGCTCGAGATCTTCGGGCGTGTCCACGTCCCACACGGCAGCACCCACCCCGAGATCCACCTCGGCCACGAGATCCGGATGCCGCTGCAGTAGCGGACGGCCGCCGGTATCGCCGCTGAGACACTTCGCCTCGTCGAACATCGACCGGGCGATCAGCGTCGGCGCTCCCCGCACCGTCCCGTAGCGCGACGCAACGAGCGGCTGGCCGGTCGACCGGTGCGCATCGATCAAGGCGTCGATGATCGCAGGTGTCACAAACGGCTGGTCCCCCAGAAGCACGACCACGGCTTCGCACGACGCGGGCAGTGCCGCGACACCGGCGGCGACGGACGTCCCCATCCCCTCGACGTACCGCGGGTTCAGCATGGTCCGCGCGCCCGCCTCACCCGCCACCTTCCCGGTCTCGTCGGCGCCTGCCCCGAGCACGACGAGCACGTCGCCGCACCGCGACGCGCGTGCCGCGGCGATCACCCGCTCGAGCAACGTGTGTCCCCCGACCCGAGCAAGAAGTTTGGGCGAGCCCATCCGCACGGCGCGCCCAGCGGCGAGCACGAGCGCCGCGATCATGCGGGCGTCAGTCCTGGCACACGACCACGTTCCGAACCGGCACCGGCGCGCCCACCGGCGCCGGGGGTTCCTCGGTGGTGTGGTGGATCGGGCCCTGGCGATCCCGCAGCCGCAACGCGTTGCGTGCGTTGCGCGCGGCGAGCACTTCGGCGAGGATGCTCAACGCGATCTCCTCGGGCGTCTCGGCCCCGAGATCCAGGCCCACCGGAGCGAAGAGCCGGGCGCGCCCCTCGTCGTCCAGAGCGGCCCCCTCTTTCTGGAGGTCGGAGAGGAGGCGCTCGGTCCGCCGCCGCGGCCCGAGCAGGCCGATGTAGCGCGCAGGGGTCGCGAGCAGCCCGCGCAAGAGCGCCAGGTCGTGCAGGTAGTTGTGCGTCATCAGGATGACGAACGTGTCGCGGTCGATGCGCACCTTGGTCGCGACCTCGGCATCGTCGGCCAGCACGACCTCGTCCGCGTCCGGAAAGCGGTCGCGCGTCGCGTACGCCGCGCGACTGTCGGCGACCATGACCCACCACCCGAGCTGGTGGGCGAGCCGTACCACCGGCAACACGTCATGCCCGGCGCCGCAGATCAGCAGCGGTACCGGCGGGGTCACCACCTCCACGAATACCTCCGCGGTCCCACCGAGCGCCTCCAGCGACAACACCGCTGAGCGTCCCGCGGCGAGCTGTTTCCGGGCCGCTGCCAGGGCGCGCGCGTCCAGCCCGCCGCCGAGCGTACCCCGCACCTCCCCGTCCGCCGGCACGCACACGCGCGCGCCGGGGACGGCACCCCCGGGCGCGGCCGTCAGTACGGTGACGAGCGCGATCGTCCGCCGGTGCTCCACGCTGTCGCGGAGCAGCGCGACCGCCTCGTCGGCGCGGGCGTCCGCGACGGCCTCGATGAACACGTCGATCGCGCCGTTGCACCCGAGCCCCAATCCCCACACCGCATCATCGTCGGAGGTCAGATCGTAGTTGACGAGGCGCGGTTGACCGGTCGCCAGCACCTCACGGGCGATCTCGGCGACGTCGCCTTCCAGGCATCCTCCGCTGATCGAGCCTTCCGTCCGACCGTCGGCCAGGATCAGCAGGCGGGCTCCCTCGCGCCGATAGGTGGATCCACGGACGCGTACAACCGTGGCGATCGCCGCCTTCTCCCCTCGGGCGCGCAGTGCCACGAGGCGATCCAGAATATCCCGAAGCTCCCTCATGACGGCTTTCCTCCGAGGCTCCTCGCCAGCGCGGCGGGCCGCGGGCCGGTGTACCGGCGAGGCCCCCGCAGGTGTCGCTCCAAATCCCGTAGACTCCGAATGTTGTGCGCAGACGCGAACACGTCCACATAGGGCAGCGCGGCGCTCATACCCTGGGTGACGGGCTCGTACCCCGGACTGCCGAGCAGGGGGTTCAGCCAGATGACCTTGCCCGCCCGGGCGCGGAGCGCGCGCATCGCATCCACGAGAATTCCGAGATCGCCTGTGTCCCATCCGTCGCTGCAGATCACGACGATCGTACGCGGATCGAGCACCCGCCGCCCGTACGTCTCGTTGAACATGCGCAGACTTGCGCCGATCTTCGTTCCGCCGGACCAGTCGGGCACCCGCCGGGACGCCTCCGCAAGCGCCTGCCTGATGTCCCGTCGGTGGAGCGCGTCGGTGACCCGTGTCAGCGACGTGCTGAACAGGAAGGACTCGACCCGGCCGAGCGCGTCCTGCAGCGCGTAGACGAACTGCACGAGAAACCGGCTGTAGATGTCCATGGAACCGCTGACGTCACACAGCAGCACGAGCTTGGCCTTCCGGATCCGGCGTCGCCGCCACAAGAGCTCGACCGCGTCCCCGCCGAACTGCAGGCTGTGGCGCATGGTCCGCCGCAAATCCACGAGCGTGCCCCGGCGCGCCGCCCGCATCCGCCGCGACAGCCGCGTCGCGATTCGCCGCGCGATCAACACGATCAGTTCCGAGATCGCCGCAAGGTCGTCGGCGGAGAACGCGCTGAAGTCCTTGCGCGCCCGGACCTCCGCCGGACTGTACGCCGGCACAGACCGCTCGTCGTCGGGAGCCCCTTCCTCGCCCGACCAGTCGGTCACGCTCAACTCTGAGCGCTCTTCGCCGCCGGGCCCGGCGTCGGGGCCGGACGTCTCGCCCTCGTCAGCGTCCGGCATCGCAGGCGCGTCCGCAACGACCGGCTCACTCCAGAACCGCGCGAACTCCTCGTCGAAGACGGAGAGATCGGAGGTGGAGGACGCGAAGACCGTCCGGAGCGCCAGCCGCACTTCTTCGCGATCGCCAACGTTCACGGAGGTCAAGGCTCGGAGGGCATCGCCGATCTCCGCCGGTCCCACGAGCAATCCCCGCCCGCGCAGCCGCCGGCCGAAGAGCGTAACGTTCGCGGCCAGGTTCCCGGGACGGACCCGCCGCGGATGCCGCAGCGGCGCACCGCCGCCCGCGTCAGCGGGCCTTGGGGAGTTGGGCAGCGAGGGAAGCGATCCGCTCGGAGGTCCAGCCATCGCCGCTCGTGCCTATCGTGTTGATCGTTTCCAGGATCGGGCCGAGGTACTGCGCGCGAACGCGCACCACGTCCTCCTGGTCCTTGCAGAGGCATCCGAGGGTCTCCTCGACCGCCTGAGCATCCAGGTGATCGCGGTGCAGCGCCATGAGCGCCGCGCTCCAGTCGAGCGTCTCGGCGACGCCGGGGACCTTCGACAGCGACGCAGTCCGGACGAGCTGCATGAACGCGCAGATCTGGTTCGCGAGATCGTCGTTGATCTGCGGCACCTTCGTGTGGACGATCCGCAACTCTTTCTCGAACGTCGGGTAGTCGATCCAGAGGTACAGGCAACGGCGGCGCAGTGCGTCGCTCAACTCGCGCGTGCGGTTGCTGGTGAGCACCACGTACGGAATCTGTCGCGCCCGAATCGTCCCGATCTCGGGGATGCTCACCTGAAAGTCCGAGAGGACCTCGAGCAGAAACGCCTCGAACTCCTCGTCCGCGCGGTCCACCTCGTCGATCAACAACACGGGCGCGCGCTCGGCCGTGATCGCCTGCAACAGCGGGCGCTTCAGGAGAAACGGCTCGCTGAAGATGACGTGCTCCTTCTCCTCCACCGGCCGCCCGTTCGTCTCCTCGAGCTTGATGCGCAGCATCTGCCGCTGGTAGTTCCACTCGTAGAGCGCGGTGTGAACGTCGAGCCCCTCGTAGCACTGCAGCCGGATCAGGTCCGTGTCCAGCGCGCGCGCCATGACCTTGGCGACCTCGGTCTTCCCGACGCCGGCCTCTCCTTCGATGAGCAAGGGTTTGTTCAGCACGACGCTGAGGTGCACCGACGTGGCCAGGTCTCGACCCGCAATATACCCTTGCGACTTCAGAATATCCAAGATTTGGGGAATGCCGCCGAACTCTACAGGTGGACGAGACGCAGACACCATCCGGAACTCCTTTTCAACGGGTGAGATCCATACCGTGGGCGGCCGCGCCGCCACGTCGCATAAACCAGTACATTTTAGCATAACGCCTGCACCCCTGCCTGTGAGTCCCGGCCGCCCCTTCAGGGCGCCGACGGAAGCGACGGTTGCGCGCGGGGGCCCGCGGTGCCCGTCTCACGCCGACCGCGTGGGTCCAACGCCGGTGGGCGCGCGCCCCTCCGCCGGCGCGTTGGACGCGGCCACGACGCGGTGCCGTGACGCGTGCCGACTGGACTCGATACCGGAGCCCCTTGTGCCGACCGCGCCCGAACGCTACGATCGTCCCGTGCGGTCGCCGGCAGCGGGCCAAGGCCCGCGAAGGAACGCCCGGCGTCGCGGGGACCGAGTCGATATTCGACGGCTTCACCTTGGCCATGATCGAGACGGGGGAAGCGGTGATCCGCGCGCGGCACGGCGGCAGCGGCCCCCCACTGCTGCTCCTGCACGGCCATCCGCAGACACACGTGATGTGGCACCATCTCGCGCCGCTGCTGGCGCGGGATTTCACCGTGGTCGCCGCCGATCTACGCGGGTACGGCGACAGCAGCAAGCCACCGACGACACCGGACCACGCCCCGTATTCCAAGCGCCGGATGGCGCTCGACCAGATCGAGGTGATGCGCCGGCTCGGCTTCGAGCAGTTCTTCGTGGCCGGTCACGACCGCGGCGGGCGGGTCGCCTATCGGATGGCGCTCGATCATCCCGATCGCGTGCGCGGGCTCGCGGTGCTCGACATCGTGCCGACCGGGGAGGCCTACCGGCGCGCGAACATGTCGTTCGGCCTGGGATACTGGCACTGGTTCTTCCTGGCGCAGCCGTATGATCTACCGGAACGGATGATCGGCGCCGACCCGGACGCCTACTATCTGCGCCAGCGCGACCTCTTCGCGCCCGACGCGCTCCAGGACTACACGCGCTGCTTCCACAAGCGCGACACGATCCACGCGATGTGCGAGGACTATCGAGCCGGGGCGACGATCGACTTCTCGCTGGACGAGGCGGACCGCGGGAGACGACGCATCGCGTGTCCGGTGCTCGCCCTGTGGGGCCGGCGCGGCATGCTGGAGCGGTGGTACGACGTCTTGGCGATCTGGCGCGACTGGGCGGACGACGTGCGGGGTCGCGCGCTCGACTGCGGCCACTTCCTCCCTGAGGAAGCGCCGGCGGAAACCTACAAGGAACTGCACCAGTTCTTCGCCGCCGAGTAGCGCGGCTGCCCCGGTGTGGACGGCCACGGCGGCGGACCGCTCGGTCCGCGCGGCGTTCAGGCGCCCCGAAGGATGACGCGGCGCGCGCCCAGACCCACCGCCGCTGGCACCAACGCCGACAGGGGGGCGCCCTGCGCGAGTTGCAGTCGACGCGGCCGGCCCACGCGCTTGAGCAGCCGCTCGAGCCGCAGCGCCGCGCGCCGCGTGGGACACCGCCACACCGCCGCGAACTCCCACGGACCCCGCCCGCGCGTGTACCGCGCACCGCCCCGGCGGTGCGCGTCGAGACGCCGGTCCAGGTCGATCGTGTAGCCGGCATAGAACGTCCCGTCCCCGCAACGAAGCAGGTAGGCGAAGTACCGTGCGGTGACGCGGCGTGGCGTGCGGTCCATCACCGGGAGGAGATTCGCGCGAAGCGGGCGCCCCCCTGGTATAGGAATCGTGTTGGGGCCCATCGAAGGATAGACTCCCCTATGAGCACGCGCTACTTCGGAGCCCGCGTCACGCGCAACGAAGATCCGGCTCTCCTCACCGGACGCGGCCTGTTCGTGGACGACGTGCGCCTGCCCGGCATGGTCCACGGCGCGGTCCTGCGGAGTCCGCACGCCCACGCGCGGCTCCGGCGCGTCGACGCGCGGCGGGCGCGGACTGCGCCGGGGGTGCTCGCGGTGTTCACGCACGCGGATCTCGGGACGCTCGGCGACCCGCTGCCGAAGCTCATCCCCCATCCCGCGCTGACGCACCAGAAGACCCAGCACGCGCTCGCGCCGGACACCGTGCGCTATGTCGGCGAACCCGTGGCGTTCGTCGTCGCGGAGAGCCGGTACGCCGCCGAGGATGCCTGCGACTTGATCGAGGTCGACTACACACCGCTTCCGGCCGCGGCCACGCTCGAGGCGGCGGCCGCGGCCGGCGCGCCGCGCGTGCATGACGACATGGACTCGAACATCTGCGCGCACTACACGCAGCGCGTCGGCGATGTCGACGCCGCGTTTGCCCAGGCCGCCCATCGCTTCCGCGAGCGCTTCGTCATCGATCGCGGCGCCTCGTGTCCGATGGAGACCCGCGGGGTCGTTGCGTCGTGGGACGCACGCACCCGCCGGCTGGACATCTGGGACAGCACCCAGGCGCCGATCCCGATCCGAAACGGACTCGCTCAGATGCTCGGCCTCGCCGAACAGGACGTCCGCGTTGTCGCCCCGGACGTCGGCGGCGGATTCGGCCCGAAGATCATGATGTTCTACCCGGAGGAGATCCTCGTCCCGTTCGCCGCGATGCGACTCGGGCGCGCGGTGAAGTGGATCGAGGACCGCCGCGAACACCTCGTCGCGACGAATCAGGAGCGGGAACAGATCCACGACGCCGAGATCGCCGTCGACTCCGACGGAGGAATCCTCGGCGTCCGAACGATTTTCTTGTACGACGCCGGCGCGTACATCCCGTATGGCCTGATCGTGCCGATCGTGGCGAGCACCACGCTACCGGGCCCGTACCGGGTCCCCAACTACCACTGCGAGTTTCGCGCCGTCTTCACGAACAAGACGATGGTCAGCCCCTACCGCGGCGCCGGACGTCCGCACGGGGTCTTCGTCATGGAGCGGTTGCTCGACCGCGTCGCGCGCGAACTCCGTGTGGATCGCGCCGAGGTGCGTCGGCGCAACTTCATTCAACCGGACGAGTTCCCGTACGACGTTGGGCTCATCTACCAGGATAACGCCCCACTGCGGTACGACAGCGGAAACTACCCGGCATGCTTCGACCGCGCGCTCGAACTGATCGACTACAGCGGCTGGGACGCGCGGCAGAGCACCGCGCGGGCCGCGGGCCGGTTGCTCGGGTGCGGCGTGGCGTGCTATGTGGAAGGGACCGGCATCGGTCCGTACGAGGGCGCCCGCATCACCGTCGAGCCCTCCGGACGCGTCTTCGTCGCCACGGGCGTGGGCACGCAGGGACAGGGACACCTGACCACGTTCGCCCAGATCGCCGCGGACGTGCTCGGCGTGTCGCCGCGGGACGTGACGGTGCGCACGGGCGACACGGGACTGTTCGGCTGGGGGACCGGGACCTTTGCGAGCCGCGCCGCGACCGTGGCCGGGAACGCTGTCGCCCTGGCGGCGAAGGCCGTCCGTGACAAGGCGCGCATCGTCGCCGCGTCGCTCCTGGAGGCGCCGCCCGAGGAGATCGAGCTCAGCAACGGGAACGCATTTGTACGCGGCGTGGCCAGCCGCTCCGTGACGCTGGGTGCCCTCGCCCGTGCCGCGAACCCGCTCCGGTTCGCGATGCCGAAGGAGTGGGAAGGTCCCGGGCTCGAGGCGGTCCGGTACTTCGCGCCGTCCCAGGGCGCGTTCAGCAACGGCGTGCACGCGTGCGTCGTCGAGGTGGACGCCGAGACGGGCGGGCTGACGATCGAGCGCTACGTCGTCGTCCACGACTGCGGGCGGGTGATCAACCCGTTGATCCTGGAGGGGCAGATCCAGGGGGGTGTCGCGCAGGGGCTCGGGGGCGCATTCTGGGAGAAGCTCGCCTACGACGACCAGGCCCAACCGCTCAGCACGACGTTCATGGACTACCTGCTGCCCACCGCCGCGGAGATGCCGCCGCTCGCCATCGCGCACCTGGAGACGCCGTCGCCGCTGAATCCTCTCGGCGTCAAGGGCGCCGGAGAAGCGGGCGTGATCCCCGTCGCCGCGGTGGTCGTGCAGGCCGTGGAGGACGCACTCGCTCCGTTTGGAATCCATATCACAGAGGCGCCGCTCAGCCCGAGCCGGCTGCGGCAGCTCATCGTCGAAGGCCGGAGGAGCCCATGAAACTCGAAGGCACGAATACGCTCGCCGCTCCGATCGAGACCGTGTGGAAGATGATCAACGATCCCGACGCGCTCCGCCGATGCACGCCAGGGCTGAAAGAACTTAAGGAGATCGAACCGGACCACTACGAGGCCACGCTGAACGTCGGAATCGCCGCGGTGAAGGGGACGTACAAGGGCACGCTCACGATTTCGGACAAACGGGCGCCGTCGCACTACATGCTCGTCCTGGAGGGCAGCGGTGGCACGGGGTTCATGAAGGGCGTGGGGTTGGTCGACCTTGAGCCGCAGGGCGAGGGGACCCTGCTGAAGTGGACCGGTGACATGCAAATCGGCGGGCTGATCGCCGGCGTCGGCCAGCGGATGCTCGGGGGGGTGGGCAAGATGCTGATCGGACAGTTCTTCAAGTGTCTCGAACAGCATCTCGGCGAGGACGTATGAAGCCGGCCGCGTTCGAGTACCACGCGCCAGACACCGTCGAGGAGGCCCTGGGGCTGCTCGAGGCCCACGGCGACCAGGCGAAGGTACTCGCCGGTGGGCAGAGCCTGGTGCCGCTGATGAATATGCGCTTGGCGAGACCGGCCGTGATCGTCGACATCAACCGCATCCACGCGTTGGACCATCTCACGCCGGACGGCGACGCCCTGCGCGTCGGGGCGCTCTGCCGGCAGCGGAGCGCGGAGCGGTCCGCGATCGTTGCGGCGCGGTGCCCGCTGCTCCACGCGGCGCTCCAGCTCGTGGGCCACGTGCAGATCCGGAACCGCGGCACCGTGGTCGGGAGCCTCGCCCACGCCGATCCCGCCGCCGAACTGACCGCGGTGCTCGCGGCGCTCGGGGGCACGGTCACGGCCGTCGGGCCCGACGGAACCCGGACCATTCCGGCAGATGAGTTCTTCGTGTCGTACCTCACCACGTCCCTCGACCCGCGCGAGTTGCTGACGGAGGCCCGCTTCCCCACGCTTCCAGAGGATGCCGGGTGGTCGTGGATGGAGATCGCGAGACGACACGGCGACTTCGCCCTCGCCGGCGTCGGCGTCGTGCTCGCCGTGCGTCGGGGAAGAATCGCTGAGGCCCGGATCGGGCTCACCGGTGTGGGGCCGACGCCGATGCGCGCGGTGCGAACCGAGCGGGCGTTGGCGGGCCGGGCGCCTGCCGACGCCCTGTGGACCGAGGCCGCTGACGCCGTCCGCGAGGAGATCGATCCGGAGGGCGACATCCACGCGTCCGCGGAGTATCGTCGCCACGTCGCGGGCGTCCTGACGCGGCGGGCACTGGCCGAGGCCTGCGCGCGAACGGCGAAGGCGGCGTGATGGCGGTGCGCGAGATCGCGCTGCGCATCAACGGCCGGACGCACACGGGCCGCGCGGAACCGCGCAAAACGCTGGCCGACTTCATCCGCGAAGAGTGCGGCCTCACCGGTACCCACCTCGGATGTGAGCACGGCGTGTGCGGGGCGTGCACGATTCTCATGGACGGCGAAGCGGTTCGATCGTGTCTCATGTTCGCCGTGCAGGCCGAGGGCGCGGAGCTGATGACGGTCGAAGGGCTCGCCGACGGCAACCGGCTTCATCCGATCCAGCAGGCCTATTGGGAGCAGCACGCGCTGCAATGCGGCTTCTGCACGCCGGGATTCTTGATGACCACCCTGGCGTTTCTCCGGGACACCCCGCGGCCGAGCGAGCGGGAGATCCGCGAGGCGCTCGCCGGCAACCTGTGCCGCTGCACCGGGTACCAGAACATCGTCAAGGCGGTGGCCGCCGCGGCGGATACGCTGGCCTCCGGTGCGCACCCCGACGCGTGGCCGGCGTTTGCCAGGTCGGTCGCGGTGCCCGCTCCGGCGACGCAGCCCGAGTGCGCCTCGGCGTCCGACGCGCCGAACCCGCCCGTCTCGAAGAAGACACGCGCGGCCAGCGGAACTCGCCGGAAAGGCGCCCGGGACCAGTCGCGCCCGGCGAAACGACGGCGGTCCTGACCCGTGGACACGGACCGCAGGCCAGCCGTGCACGACGGGCGCCCGCGTGCCATAATGGGGGCACGTATGACGCACGAGACTCAAGCGCTCTCGATGAGCTGGCGGGTGGCGCGGGCACTGCGCGAGCCGGGGTGGAGCGGCGAGGTGCTCGCCGTGCATTCGCGCAGCTGCTATCTCGTGGATGAAGACGGCAGCATCTCCGCGGTGGTCCAGCAGCCCCTCGGCAACGGCCCTCTCAACTTGGTGATCCCCGCTGTCCCTGCCTCGGCGTTCCACGAACTGTCGGTGGGGACACCGGCCGCCGGCACGGGCGACTATGTCACCATCGGGGACGCGGTGCGGATCGGGCTCGGCGCTGCGACGCTGTGGGATCCCAAAGCGTATCCCGGTCTCGCCGCGGACGAGCTGGCGCTGTCTCGCTGCCTGGTCGCGGCCTACCAGGCGGCCGTCGGCGCGTCTCCGACCGAGAGCCTGGCGCGCCTGCTCCCCCACCTGCAAGATGAGGATCTCCCCGCGCCGATGCAAGAGGTCACGCACTTCCCGCGCAGCCACGCGCTGATCGCGGGGCTCGTCGACGCGCTCGGCCAGCGGAATCGTCGAAGTTTGAAGGTCGTCACGTCGTCGCTCGCGGGGCTCGGCCCGGGCCTCACGCCGTCCGGGGACGACTTCCTCGCAGGCGTCCTCATCGCGCTCGCGCTCGCCCACGAGCAGCGCCCCGATCCGGTGCTGGCCGAGATTGCCGGACTGCTCGTGGAGACGGCCGCGCCGCGCACGCATGAGATCAGCGCGGCGTATCTCCGGGCAGCATATGCGGGCGAGGTGAGCGATCGCTGGCACCCCCTCATCGGCGCGATCGCGGCCGGGGATGCGGCGGGCGCGGGCGCGGCGGCCCGGGGCGTGACCGAGATCGGGGAAACATCCGGGGCGGACATGCTCGCAGGATTCATCGGCGGGCTCGGGGCGATCTACCGGATCGCGCCGCTCCCGTGGACGGAGACGGTCCTCCCCAACGTCGGGGCGCAGCCGTCGGGGCCCACGCCGCCGGCGGGCGACGCCCGCGCCTAGCGCTCCCACACCGGCCATCGTCCGTCGCCACGGCAGAGCGCAGGTGGCCTCTCGTGCTCCCGGAGACCGCGGGAAGCACCGCCCCGTGTTGCACACGCTGGGGCAGCGCCGACACCGATGGCAAGCACTATCGTGAGTGGAGAGGGACGAAGCATGCCGAGTGTTCCCTCCACGTTGCACGGGCAGTGGGGACGGGTCTCCGCGACGCCGAAGAGCGCCACCAGTCGCCCTGAGGGAGCCAGCCGATGAGACGCCGCTTGGCCGTCGCCGCCGTACTCGCGCTTCTGCTCGGAGCCGGCGCCGCCTCCGCGGGATCACAGGCAC
This sequence comes from bacterium, assembly GCA_035295165.1. NCBI lineage: Bacteria > bacterium. The sequence goes on along the minus strand of DATGJN010000073.1, from coordinate 88,274 downwards.
AGCTCGAGTTCTGGACGATTTCCCTCCAGCCGTTGCTTACGAGTTACGTCCAGGACGCGATCGCCCGGTACGAACATGTGCATCCCGGCGTGCGTGTCCGCTGGATCGACCTGCAGTTGGAAGCCCTCGACCAGAAGCTCCTTGCCGCGATCGCGGGGGGCGTCGCACCCGACGTCGTGAACCTGAACACCGAGATCACGATCCGCATGGCCCAGGTCCACGCGCTGGTGGATATGGATGCCGCCGTCCCCGAGACCACACGGGCCCGCTACTTCGCCAATGTCTGGGCGTCGCTGCGCGTCCAGGGTCGCGCCTACGGCATCCCGTGGTACGTGGAGCCCGATGTGCTCGCTTACAATCAAGCGCTGTTCCGGCGGGCGGGGTTGGACCCGGCCCATCCCCCGCGCACGATGAACGAGTTCATCCAAACTGCGGCGACGATCAAGCAGAAGACCGGCGTGTATGGGTTCATGCCGAACGTCGACACGACCCGGCTGCTCACGCTGTTCCAGGAAGACGGACTGCCGGTGCTCAGCCCGGACGGGCACCGCGCGGTCTTCGACAGTCCGGCCCACGTGGCGTTGCTCGCGCGATACGTCGATGCATTCAAGCACGACCTGTTCCCCGCCGACACCCTGCGGCGCGGGTATCTCGGCGCCACCGAACGATACGCTGCCGGGCAGTTGGCGATGCTCGTGACCGGTCCCGAGTTTCTGCTCCGGGTGCGCTCGGACGGTCCGGACGTCTACCGCGAGACCCTGGTCGCCCCGGAGCCGATCGGGCTTGGACACGTGCTCGACCTGCCGACGATGGATCTGGCCGTGCCGACCGCGAGCCGCCACCGCGCCGAGGCGGTCGACTTCGCGCTGTTCGTCACGAACGATGAAAATCAGCTCGCGTTCTCCCATGTCGTCGTGGCTTTTCCCTCCACCCGCGCGGCCGCGGCCGATCCGTACTTCACCCAGGCCGGGACCACCCCCGTGGACCGCGGCCGCGCGATCGCCGCGCGGGAGCTCGGGATCGCGCGCGACCTCACCATCGTCACACCCCACAGCGATGAACTCTTCCGCATCTTCCGCGAGGCCGTGGAGAACGCGTTCTTCGGCCGCATGACGCCCGCGCAGGCGCTGTCGTGGGCCACGAGAGAGTGGAACAGCCGGCTCTGACCCGTAGCCACGTCCGCGACCGTCACTCGACGCACGGCCCCGAGACAGACCGCCCGGCCCCGCGCCGCCTCGCCCGCGCGCGTGGCAGGTTTGTTACGGATCGTTGACGCCCTCGTGAACCCCGGATCGCACCATGGTGCATGGACGCGGGTGCGCCATGCGTTCGTCCGATACGTCGCACAAGGGGGACGCTTCATGCATAGGAGGGTACGTGGATTGTTCGTGTTGCTCGCAGGCGTCAGCGTGATCGCCGGACTCGCCGCGGTCGGCGGCTACGCCGCCGCCGCGTACACGGTGGAGACGGGGATGGTCACCGTGGGAGGCAAGCAAGCCAAGATCCTGACGGACGCGAAGGGCATGACCTTGTATTATTTCGCTTCGGACACCCCGACGCAGAGCGCGTGCACCGCCGGCTGCGCGTCGGCCTGGCCCCCGCTCCTCAGCGCGTCCGCGCCAACCGCGGAGGACCCGCTCCCGGGAAAGCTGTCGCTGGTCAAGACGGCAAACGGCTCGCAGGTGGCGTACAACGGCCATCTGCTGTACCGCTACTCCGCGGATACCGCCGCGGGTCAAGCCAACGGCCAGGGTGTGGCCAGCAAATGGTGGGTGGCATCGGTCGATCTCAAGGCGGCGATGTCGCCCGGCCCGAGCACGTCCAACGGGGGAACCACCAAGAGCAGCAACGGCTGGTAGAGACGCACACCATCGCGCAGGGGCTGGGCACGTCCGCGCGTCCCGGCCCCTGCGGCTTCACTGCGTGGGCGGGTACACAACGATCTCATACACGGTCTTGTATCCACCAATCCGCTGATCGTCCACGATCGAGCACGTGATGCCGAGCGCGGGGTAGGCCAGCTCGTGGTAGCCCTGCTGGGGGTAAACGTTCGGCGGTTCCCCAAGGACCGCTCGCACCGTCGCCTCGGCGACACCGGTGTGCAGCCCGTTGGATGTCATGTAGCGCGGTGCGTAGTGCGCGCCCACTTGTCGGATCTTCCCTGACGCGTCCACGACCGCGTACAAACCGCCCGCGCCCCCCATCGCGACGGTTCCGTCCGCGTTGCGGACCGTGGCAAACCACGTGTGGATCGTATCCTCGCCGTTCGCGAGGGGGAACGTCGATTTGGGCCGCCGCATTGTGGCTTCCGCTTCTCCGAGGGTCATGCCCAGGTGGAGCGCGCCGATGCCTTCTCCTGGCGCAATAAGGAAGAGCTCGGCGGGCGACCGTGCCGCCGAGATCGCCGCGAGCGCCACCAGGAGCCACACGATCGCGCCCGCTCGTGCGAACACCGCCCCGAGGTCCGCGCGCGCGCCCCGAGGCCGCGTGGAACGGGCGGTGGCGGTCGGAGACACCACTAGCCCTGCGGGGCGCCCGTCGCCCGTCGCGACGGCCCCTCGCCCCTGGGGAACCGCCGGGCGATCGAGTCCAGCGCGTCCTGCATCTCCGCCCGCACGATCTCCCGCCAGTACACGCCGGTGCGGCCGATGTGCCGGTACTTCGCGTACCGCCGGCCCAGCAGCTTCTCGGGCGCGACGCGCCGCAGAGTTCTCAGCGACGCGACCAGGTGGCGCCGCAGCGCAGCCGCGGCCGCGGCGTGGTCGACATGCGCGCCTCCCACGGGCTCGGGGACGACCACATCGATCACGCCGAGCCGTCGGAGATCCTGCGCGGTGAGCTTGAGCGCCTCTGAGAGCGCAACGGCCTGGGCGGTATCCCGGTACAGGATCGCCGCGGCGCCCTCGGGCGAGATCACCGAGTAGATGGCGTGCTCGAGCATCAGCACCCGGTCGGCGGCGCCGAGGGCAAGCGCGCCCCCGCTCCCACCCTCGCCGATGATCACCGACACGATCGGGGTGGGCAGCACGGTCATCGTGGCCAGCGTGTGCGCCAGCGCCTGCGCGATCCCGTGCCGCTCCGCCTCATAGCTGGAATCGGCACCGGGGGTGTCGATCAACGTGATCACCGGAATCCGGAACTTCGCGGCGAGCTCCATCAAGCGGAGCGCCTTTCGGTAGCCGCTCGGGCCGGCGGCCCCCCGGTGGCGCGCTTCCAGGGCCTCGGGCGTCCCGCCGCGCTCGTGCCCGATGATCATCACCGGCTGCCCGTCGATCTCTGCGACCCCGCCCACGATCGCCGGGTCGTCGCCGCCCTGGCGGTCACCGTGCAACTCGACGAACCCCGTGGCCATGTGGCCGATGTAGTCGAGCGCCGTGGGGCGGGCGGTGTGCCGTGCGAGGCGGACTTCGTCCCACGCCGGCAGCGGCCCTTGCTCCACGCCGGGCGGCAGCCGGTCCGCGCGGCCGCGCGCCACCGGCAGACGGCTGAGATGGGCCACGAGGTAGGCGATCGTCTCCCGCAGCTGTGCACGGGGCACGATGAGGTCCAGCAACCCGTTGCGACACAGTGTCTCTGCCTGATGCGAGCCGGGCGGCGGCGCGACGCCGGTCGTCTGCTGGATCACGCGCGGTCCGACGAAACCGATCTGCGCCGCCGGCTCCGCGATGATCACGTCGCCGAGCGACGCGACGCTCGCGGTCACGCCTCCAAACGTCGGATCGGTCAGTACCGAAATGAACGCGAGCCCGGCGCGGTCGTGCCGCGCCGCGGCCGCCGACACCTTCGCCATCTGCATCAGCGACAACATGCCTTCCTGCATGCGGGCGCCGCCGCTCGCGGCCACGCAGACGACCGGGACGCGGCGGTGGGCCGCGTGCTCGAACGCGTTGGCCACCTTCTCGCCGACGACCGACCCCATCGTCCCACCCAGGAACTCGAAATCGAACACCGCGAGCACCACAGGGTGGCCGCCGATCCGGCAGAGGCCGGTCGTCACCGCCTCGCGCAGCCCGGTCTGCCGCTGCGCCTCCTGCAGGCGCTCGCGGTACGGTTTGCGGTCGATGAAGCTGAGCGGATCGACCGAGATCAGCTGCCGGTCGAGCTCCCGAAACGTCCGCGGATCGGCGAGCAGGGCGATCCGCGCGGCGGACGGCATCGCCAACGAACGACCGCATCCCGCGCACACGTACAGCGCCGCCGCGAGGGCGTCCACGGGATGGGCCAGGCCGCACGACGAGCACGTGACCGGCTGCGCTGCGGGCCGACGCCGGCGGAACATCAGACCACGCCCTCCTGTCGGAGCGCCGCGATCTCGCCGGCGTCGATCCCCAACTCGCGCAGGACCGCGTCGGTGTGCTCCCCGAGCAGCGGCGGCGGGGTCCGGACGGCACCGGGGGTGTCGGACAACTTCACGGGGACCCCGTTCACCCGGATGCGCCCCGCCCGCGGGTGGTCGAGTTCGACCACCATCTCGCGCTCACGCACCTGAGCGTCCGCCATGACCTCGTGCATCCGGGAGATGGGCCCGGCCGGCACGCCCGCCGCCAGGAACCGGGCGACCCACTCCGCGGTCGAGCGCGTTCGGAACACCGGGTCCAGCAGAGCAAGCAGCTCCCGCCGGTGCGCGACGCGCTCCGCGTTGGTGGCAAACCGAGGATCGGCCGCAATCGGGACGTCGAGCGCTTGGCAGAACCGCTGCCACAACCCCTCGCTCCCCACGGTGACGTTGATGAAACCGTCCCGCGTCGGAAACGGCTGATACGGCACCAGGTTCGTGTGGGCCGATCCCACGCGCTGCGGGTCGTGCCCGGTGGCGAAGTAGTTCGCGGCCATGTAGGTCATCCACGCGACCTGGCCGTCCAGCATCGCGGCGTCCACCCACTGGCCGGCGCCCGTGCGCTCGCGGACCCGGAGCGCGGCGAGGATCGCGTACGCGGCGAACATCCCGGCGCAGATATCGGCCACCGCCACGCCGACCCGCATCGGGGCTCCGTCGGGTTCGCCCGTGATGCCCATCAGCCCGCCCATCCCCTGCACGATGAGGTCGTACGCGGCGCGCTCGCGATACGGCCCGCTCTGCCCAAACCCCGAAATCGAGCAGTACACGAGGCGCGGGACCGCCGCGTGCACCGCGTCGTACCCGAAGCCGAGGCGGTCCATCGCCCCGGGGCGGAAGTTTTCCACGAGGACGTCCGCGCGCCGGAGCAAGCGCCACAGCAGCTCGCGCCCGCGCGGCGCCTTGAGGTTGAGAGTGACGCTGGCCTTGTTGCGGTTGATGCTGAGGAAGTACGCGCTCTCGCCGTTCACGAACGGCGGTCCCCACCCGCGTGTGTCGTCGCCGGTCCCCGGCGTCTCGACTTTGAGCACGCGCGCGCCGAGGTCGGCGAGCATCATCGTGCAGTACGGCCCGGCGAGCGCGCGGGTCAGGTCCACCACCGTCAGGTCGTCGAGAGGGTACACCGTGCCTCCTCGCTAGCGCTGCACGAACGCGAAGCAGCGGCAGAACGCCGCCTCGCCGCCTTTGAACCGGAACGGAAACGCGCCGAACCACAGCCGCATGTTCAGTACCTCGTCGATCATGCCGCCCACGTTCTCGACGTGGAACACGCCCTTCGGGAACAGGTACGTGTGCGTGGCCTGGTACGCCTTGGGCCAGGGAAACGCCCGGTCGATCGGCATCCCGATCTTCTTTTCCACCTCGGGCACGAGATCCGGACGCGCCCGGCGGACGTTGGTGTTGAACGGATGGTCCGTGGAGATCGCGTCGATCGCGAGCCAGCGGATCCCCCGCGCGAGGACCCAGTCGCAAAACTCCAGCTGCGGGCCGGGGTGCCGGAGAAACGCCCGCGGCAAGTTGGGCTTCTCCCGGTTGCGGACCTTGTACCAGTCCTCGTTGTAGTAGTGATGGTACCCGGTGTGGATCACCAGGATGTCGCCCCGCTGGATCTTCGTTTTATACGTCTTCTCCCACCGCTCGAAGTGCTCCGGGCCGTAGATGTCATAGTCCCCGATGCCGAACTGCGCCAGATCGACGATGCACGCCGGCCCGAGCAGCTCCTCGAGCGGAATACCCGCGACGTCGGGGCCGGGATCGTTGAAGTGCAGCGGAGAATCGAGGTGCGTCGCGATGTGGTTCGTACTGCTGATCAGCTGCGCGTTGACGCCTTCGAACGCCATCTTCTTGACCCATTTCACGGTGGGACCCTCGTAGTACGCGAACGGCGGCGAGTCGACGCTGAAGTTCTGTGACAGGTCCAGCACGCGGACCCGGCTCATGTCCGCCGGTTTCAAGGCCATGCGACACCCCCTCTGTTCCCCGATGTGGCGCGCCCGACCCGCGGGCGCGCCCGGCCACGCGGCTATCGCTCGATCGTCTCCGCCATCGCCTGCAGCGCGCGCTCGAAACAGACGCGGGGCGGGCGCACGAGCCCGGCCCCGATCTGCCCGATCCCGACCTCCCGGTGGGCGATTCCGGTGTTGACCCGCGGAAGAATGCCGGTGCGGACGACCTTACGGATGTCGATCCCCGTCGGCGTGCCGCGGAAGTCGAGCGCGGGGATCCCGAACGCGGGGTTTTCCGCCAGCGTGATTTCGTACATCTCGAGCGTGGACTGCAGCGCGTCGCGCGCGGTCCCGCTGACGAAGCTGACGATCGCGGGCGCGGCCGCCATCGCAAACGCGCCGATGCCCGCCGTCTCGGTGATCGTGGAATCGCCGACATCGGGGTTCGCGTCGTCCGCCGAGAACCCGGGGAAGTACAGTCCGCGGGGCACCTCCGCGGGCCCCGTAAACCACCGCTCGCCGAGCCCGCTCACGCGGATCCCGAACTCCGTGCCGTTGCGGGCCATCGCCGTGACGAGGGTGCTCCCGGGGACGCCGTGGGCCGCGTCCATCGTCGCCTTGCACGCGGCCATGATCGGGTTGAGGGCCGCGAGATCGGTCTCGGCGAGATACCGGAACACCTCGTGCTGGGCATCGGCGGGGGCGCCGCTGCGCACGATGTGCGGCGCGAGTTGGCGGCCCAGGAGCGCCGATGCGGCTTTGTTCCGATTGTGACCCTCGTCTCCCATCTGCAGCGCCTGTGCGATGAGCGTTCGCAGATCCAGCCCGCCCGAGAACTCGAGCGCGCGATCGAGCACCGGGGCGAGCGTCTCCTCCAGCCACCGGAGACGCGCCAGCACATCGGTGCCGTACGCCCCGTAGCGGAGCACCGTGCCGTACCCCTCGTTGAGCGTGGAGTACGCTCGGGTGCGCCCCGCGGCGTTCTCTACAACGTAGACGGGCATCGACGAGGAGACGATCCCGGCCATCGGACCGACCGCCGCGTGGTGGTGACAGGGCTCGAACCGGACCCGCCCGGACTCGACAAGCCGCACCGCCTCGGCCTCGCTCGCCGCGCGACGCTCGTACAGCAGCGCGCCGATGACGGCGCCCCTGACCGGCCCGGACATGCGGTCCCACGCGATCGGCGGGCCGGCGTGCAGGAGCAGGTCGTCCGCCATGCCGGGGACCACGTCCTGCGCCCGTCTGATCCCCACGAGCACGGGGGTCGCACCGAGCACGCGCCGGATCGCCTCCGCGTTTGCCTGATCCACGCGGCCGGCACTCGGGCCCGGCCCGCTCATTCGAGGCGCTCCAGCAGCGCGATCATGTCGCGATCACCGCCGGCCGGAGGGCGCCAGTCGAGCTCCAGCACCGCCACTCCCTGGGCGCGGAGGCTCTTCGCGAAGATCTCCAATCCGACGTTGACCACGCGCGGCGGTCCCGCCAGGAGCGCGTCCTCGGGATGCGGATCGCGCCCGTCGGTGCCGTGCGGTTCGGCCACCGCGGGACCGCTTTCGCCGTCGGCGTCGTCCCGAACGGCGGCGTCCGAGCGCAGCGGGGGCAGCGGGAGTGCCGGGTCGCGACCGGCGATCATCCCCGCGAGCGCGACGGCGCGGACGTTGCTGTCCTCAACGAGCACGCCGGCCGCCGCGAGGCGCCTGACTTGCTCCACCCGAGATTGGGGATCCTCGTCGGTGCCGCACACGGACGCCACGACCGCGAGGTGGCGACCGGCGCCGGCCGCGCCGGCGCGCGCAGCCGCGATCGCGGGCGCAAGCGCGCCAGCGGGATCGGCGTGCACCCCTTCTCCCAGCACCACGTCGAGAAGAATCACGGCCGTCTCCGGATCGGCCGCCTCCTGGGCGATCCGCTGAGCGCGGAGCGTCGGATCGAGCATCGGGTGCAGGCGGCCGACCGTGAAAAGATCGTCTCCCAAGTCCAGCACGGTGTGCGCGCGGCTGGGTCCAACGCCGTCGATGTGCCGCGCGGCGCCCACGGGGGCGTTCGTGAACAGCGGCCGCAGTGCTCCCTGCAGCACCGCGACGCATTCGGCGCACAGGGTTCCTCCACTGTAGAGCCCTCGGAGATACTGTTGCGACGGAGCCAACCGGTCGATCTCGGCCGCGGCCCGGCGTTCGACGGCTGGCCGCCATGCCGCCCCCTCGTCGTTCGGATCGCGAGGCGCGCCGCCGGCGAGGCGCGCGGCGAGCATCGCCGCGTCCTCGAGCGTGGCCGCCCAATAGAGCCCTCCGGCCGAAGATTGCGGCGACGCGCCCACGAAGGCCACCACGACCGGTTTCCCGATGCCGGCGGCGTCTTCCAGCACCCGGTCGGCGACCTCGGGGTCCGGCGGTTTGGAGACGAGCACGATGACCGCCGTCGCGGGATCACGCCCCAGCACCACAAGCGCCCGGCGCGTCGTGGCCGCCCCAACGGCGGCGGCGAGATCACGGCCGCCGGTGCCGAGCGCATGCGACACACCGCCGCCGCGGCGGTGGGTGATGGTGGCGACCTCTTGCAGACCGGTCCCGGAGGCGCTCACGATGCCCACCGGCCCTCGCCGGACGCGGTTGGCGAACCCGAGCGCGGCGCCGCCGATCAGCGCCGTCCCGCAATCCGGCCCCATCACGAGACGCCCCCCGCGCGCCGCGTCCCGTTTCAGCCGGATCTCCTCGTCGAGCGGGACGTTGTCGCTAAAGAGCATGACGTGAAGGCCGGCCCGCAGCGCCTCGCGGGCCGCGGCGGCGGCGAACCGCCCCGGCACCGACACGAGCGCCACGTTGGCGCCGGACAGCATACGGGCGGCGGCGGCCACGGTCCGCGGGCGATACGCCGCATCGGGGGGCGTGGCGGCGGGGCGCCGCGAGAGGATCCCGTCCAGCGCGTCGAGCGCACCGCGGGCGTGAGCCTCAGTGTCCGCGCGCACCGCCACGATCAGGTCGTCGGCCTTCGCGGAGGCGTCTTCGATGACGAGGCCGGCTTGCCGCAACAGCGCGACGTTGGCCTCGGTGCCCATCACGACCCCCGCTTCTTCCACGCCGGGCAACGCCCGCAGGGCCTGCTGGGCCTGCATCAGCGTCACGGAGTCGTAGTAGGCGCTGCGCTTGACCGCGCTCCGTACAACCATCAGGTGCGAACCCGCCCGTACGTCCCGGGCCACGCGTGCCTCGGGCGGTGCTCGAGTTGCTGTGTCATCGATGACGTGTCTTCGGCGTCGGCGCACGGATTCCATGCGCAGGCCCCTCGGCGCACCCGTGTCGCGCCGCCCGTTCCCGAGGCCGCTCGAGGCCCCGCGGGATGCTCCCGCGGGGCCTCGTCTCGGGTCGTCTGGCGGAACCGGCGGACCTACTTGTGCAGCTTCGTGATCTTCGAACCTTGGAGCGAGAGGTTGTACATCAAACCCTTCTGGCCGACGACGAACCCCACGATCGGCTGATTGAGCTTCATCGTGTTGATGTCGGCGGCGGCTCCCACGTTCACCAGCACGACCGACCCGTCCACGCCCACCTGCCAGCCCTCTTTGGTCTGGAAGTTTCTGAGGGCCGCGCTGTCCAAGAACACCAGGATGATATCCTTCGTCTGCGCGCCGAGCTGGAACCCCACGGACGCGGATGCGATGCTGTAGTACGCGGTGGTCCTGCCGCCGATCCGCAGGGCACCTTCGCCGTACTGCCCGCCGACCCCGATGCCTGCCTGGATCACGTTCGCGAAGACGAGGACGCCCTTGGCGTTGCGGAGAAACTGGTGGGCTCCCTTCACCTGCTTTTCGAAGCGCGCGAGCGCCGCATCCACGCTCGCGTCGATCTCCGCCGCCGTCTTGGCCTCGGACGGGCTAGGGAGCGCCAGGCTCCCGAGCAATACGGCGCAGACCGCCGCGGCCACATACCTGCCGACCTTCCGTGCGTGCGTCACGATGCCCCTCCCCTCGAAGTCGTTCTGGCTATCAGGTACCCGCGTCCACGGACACCCTAACCACCCTCAGGCGCCGGCACCCGGCCCGGCCAGCCAGCGCCCCCATCCCGCTTCGCCCTCGGGGCAGCCATCCCTGGCAACGAGGCGGCCGCGGACGAAGGTCATGACGGGCGCGCCGACCACCTCGGTCCCGGCGTACGGCGTCCACCCCGCTTTGCTGATCACTTGACCGTCCGCGAGCGTCCGCCGCCGCGCCGGATCCACCAACGTCACGTCGGCGTCGGCGCCGGGCTCGAGCGTGCCCTTGCGGGGGTAGAGACCGTACAGCCGAGCCGGTTGCGCGCAGAGAACGTCCACCAGCCGCTCCAGTGTGATCTTGCCCTCGGAGACGGCGTGCAACAGCATCGTTAGGGTCGTCTCCACACCGGGCAGTCCGAAGTGACATGTCCAGATGTCGCCCTCGAGCTTCTGCGCGCGGGTCGACGGCGCGTGATCGGTGCTGAGGTGGGTAATCGCGCCGGATGCGAGCCGCCGCCACATCTGGTCGGCGTCGGCGCCGTCACGCAGGCGGGCCGGAGGCGTGAACTTCCGGAACGGGCCGTGCTCGCGTACCTCGTCTTCGAACAGGTAGAAATACTGCGGGCAGCTCTCTACCCACAGGCGCGCTCCCACGGCGCGCTCGCGCGCGATCAGATCGACGACCGGGGCGTGGCTGGTGTGCGCGACGACCACGCGGGCGCCCGTCAGCCGGGCAAGAAGCGCAACCTCGCACGCGGCGACGGCCTCGGCCTCCCGACACCGCCACTCGGGCACGACGCCGTGGTCGGTGCGCCCGGCGCGTCGCAGCGCCGCCTCGCGCTCGCGCGTGATCGCGTCGTCCTCGCAGTGCACCAGGAACGTTCCTCCCCACCGCGCGCCGTCCTGAAAACAGCGCAGCAGATCGCCCGCGAGCAGGGCCGGGACGCCGTGGGTCTCGCACGTGAACACCTTCAGGTACGCGGCGCCCGCCGCCCAGAGGTCCGGGAGCGCCGGCAAGCGGTCCGGCCACACGTGCGCGCCGAGCGCAAAGTCCACCAGGGAGCGCTGCCGGAGGTGATCGACCTTGCGCCGGAGCTCGCCGGCGTCGCGCACCGGCGCCCCGTGGGTGTGCTCGATGACCGTCGTGACCCCGCCGGCAGCGGCGGCTGCGCTGCCCGTCACGAAGTCCTCCCGCGTCACGTCGCCCGGGTCCATGAAGTGCACGTGGCTATCGACGACCCCCGGCAGCGCGAGCAACCCGCCCGCGTCGACGACGCGTGCGCCCGGCGCGTCGAGCGCTCCGAGCGCGACGATCTTCCCGTCCTTAATGTGCAGGTCCGCGGCAAACCGGCCCCGGGGCGTCACGAGCACCGTCCCGCGGATCGTCAGGTCAAGCACGCACGCCCCCCACGCGGACGACGACCCGGCCGGTCGTCCGGTCGTCGCGGACCATGGCGAGCGCCTCGTTCGCCTGCTCGAGCGGCACCTCGCCCGAGATCACAGGGCGCACCAGGCCGCGCGCGACGAGGTCCAACGCCCGGCGCAACTCGAGGCGCGTCACGTAGCGCGAGCCGATCAGGGTGAGCTGGCCCAACACCACGCGCTGCGTCGGCAGCGGCGGATACTCCTCGGGGTGTCCGGTGTACCCGATGAGCACGATCCGTCCCCCGGCCCGAGCCAGCTCGGCCGCGGCCAGCACGGTATCGCGGTGCCCGACGGTATCGAGCACCAGGTCCGCACCGCGCCCTCCGGTCGCGCGCCGCACCGCGGCCACGGCGTCGCCGCCGGTGAGGAACGCCGCGTCTGCGCCGGCCGCGCGCGCCGCCTCGAGCCGGTGAGGTTGGACGTCGACCGCGAACACCGCGGCGCCGGCCGCGCGGGCCACCTGCACGATGTGAAGCCCCACGCCGCCCGCGCCCACGACCGCGACCGCTTCCCCGGCCCGCACGCCGCCGCGCGAGACCACCGCATGGTACGCGGTCCCGAGCGCGCAGGACAGCGGGCCGCCGTGCTCCGGCCGCACGACGTCGGGCAGCGGCAGCACGCAGTCGTCGGGTACTGCGAGATACTCCTGAAAGCCGCCCGGGCCCGTGAACCCCACCCACCCGCGCAGCCGCTCACAGAGCGTCTCCGCGCCGGCCTGACAATGCGCGCATCGCCCGCACGCCCAGTAGTTGAACACGACGACGCGATCGCCGACGCAGGCCCGCGCACCCGGCCCCAAGGCGGCGATCTCCCCGGAGATCTCGTGGCCCGGCACGTGGGGCAGCGGCAGCGTCGCCGAGAACGGCATCGCGCCGGAGGCGATCTTCAGGTCGGTCCGGCAGACGCCGCAGCCCAGCACGCGGACGAGCACCTCCCCGGGTCCCGGCGTGGGCGACGGAATGTCGCGCAACGCGAGCGGGGCACCATACCGCTCGATGACCATCGCGCGCATCAGCCCACCGCCGCCTGCCGCCGCCGCGCCGCGCCGCTATTTCCCTCCGCACGCGTTGCACGGCGGATAGGTCCGAGAGTACACCGGGTGCGCGAGAAACTGCGCCGGGGCGTACGTCCAGAACTGCGAGACGTGAGGGTACGTGTAGAGCACGGTGTTGGCGAGGGCGCCGTTCACCTGCGCCACCCGGCGGATGTACACGTTCTCGATCGGGTTCCCATAGGAATCGAGCGAGACCGGTCCGCGGGGCGCGTCGGCGATCGTGAGGCCGCGCAGTGCCTTCGCGAACGCAAGCGGATCGGAGATATCCCCGTGGACGGCCTGCAGGCCGCGGTCGAGAAACATCGCGCCGACGTACGTGCCGTCGCCGTAGTACGAGGGGACGTGCCCGTACGCCTTCTGATACGCGGCGACGAACGCCTGGTTCGCCGGCGTCTCGAGCGCGGCGCTGTATTGCAACGCGGTGACGACGCCGATCGCGGACGGTCCCGTCGCGGCGAGCGTGCTCTCGTCCGTCGCGTTGCCCTGGCACACGAGCGGCATCTTGAGGCCGAACGAACGGTACTGCTGGAAGAAATTGATCGCCGTCGACCCGGAGAAGCTGCAGAACACGACGTCGACGTCCCGCGGGATCTGCGACAGGTACGGCGAAAAATCGGTCGTGGTCTGCGGGGTCCACGTCTGCTTCGTGACCTTCCCGCCGTCGCCCTGGAACGTCTGCACGAACCCGCCGACACTCTGCCAGCCAAACTCGAAATCGTACGCGATCGTGGCCGCCTTGCGATCGTGCAGCGTCTTGTACGCGTAGTCGCCGAGCGGCTGCGTGGTCTCGCTGCTCGTCCACCCGGTGCGGACGATGTAGGGGCTGATCTTGCGCTGGGTCAGATCGTCCGCCGACACGATCGGGTAGATCGCCGGGATCTTGTGCTCGGTGATGTACGGCGCCAGCGCCGAGCCGACGGCCGCGTTGAGCGGCCCGAACAGCAGGTCCACGCGGTCTTGCTCGACAAGCCGCCGCGTCTGAGTGAGCCCGATCGACGGGTTCCCCGCCTCGTCGCCGGTGAAGACCTGCACCTCGCGGCCGCCGAGCTTGTTGCCGTGCTGTCCGAGATAGAGCTGGAAGCCCTCGCGCATGAACCGGCCGGGCGCGGCGAGATAGCCGGTCTCCGGGATGAGCAGGCCGACCCTGAGCGTCCCCATGTTTCCCGGCGCCGACCAGGCCGTGCCAGACGCGGCGAGCAGCACCAACAACGCGAGCGAGACGAGCCATCTCACGGGCATCACCTCACATGGGTGCATCGTGGGGCGTACCGTCGGGACCGGGACCAGATCGGGGCGCCTCCCCCTTCCGCACCGCGCGGAGGCGCGACGAGCCGCGGCGCGTCCAGCGGGCCGGGTTCGCCGCTCCTCCGATCCGTTCCTCCCCCGCCGCCAGTCAGACGCCGAGGTGCCGCCGTCGGGTCGACTCGTCCCGGGCGAGTTCCGACGCGGGCCCGTGGTGCACGACGCGCCCTCGGCTGAGAATGTAGCAGGAGTCCGACACCGCGAGCGCGAGCGGCAGATTTTGCTCGACCAGCAGGACCGCCAGCCCCATCGCCTTGAGCTGCACGATCGCGTCCCGCAGCCCGCGGACGATCAGCGGCGCCAGCCCCTCCGACGGCTCGTCCATCAAGAGCAACGCGGGGTTGGTCATAAGCGCGCGCCCGATCGCCAGCATCTGCTGTTCGCCGCCGGACAACTGCCCGCCGAGGTGATGTCGCCTCGCCTGCAATCGGGGGAACAGTTCGTACACGGCGTCGAGCGTCCACCGGCCTCCGGGGCGGGCGACGACGCGGAGCTGTTCTTCCACCGTGAGCGACGGGAAGATGCGCCGTCCCTGCGGCACGAGTCCGATGCCGCGCCGCGCGATCTCGTGACTCGGCAGCCCGCGGATCTCCTCGCTGCGGAACATCACCGTGCCGCGACGCGGCGGCGTAAACCCGATCACGGAGCGGATCAAGGTCGTCTTGCCCATGCCGTTTCGCCCGAGCATCCCCGTCACCTCGCCGGCCCGCGCGCTCAGCGAGACGCCGTGCAGCACGTGGTTGTCGCCGTAGTACGTGTGCACGTCGGCGACGTCGAGCAGCGGCGCCATCGTCACAACACGCCTCCGAAGTAGATCTCCTGGACCATCTCGTGGGCGCGAATCGCCGCCGGCGCGCCGTCGGCGACGACGCGGCCGTGGTGCAGGACGGTGATGTGTTCCACGATGTCGAACACGACGTCCATGTCGTGCTCGATGAGCACGATCGTCACGTCGCGCGGGTACTCGCGCAGCATCGTGGTGATCAGCGACGCGTCGCCCGGCGCGAGCCCGGCGGTGGGCTCGTCGAGCAGCAGCAGCGTCGGGCGTTGGGCGAGTGCGAGCAGGATCTCGACCTGCCGCTGCTCGCCGTGGCCGAGCATGCGCACCGGCCACTCGGCCCGCCCGTCGAGGCCGACGTGCGCGAGCAGCCGGAGCGCGTGGTCCCGGAGCGCTGCGTACCGGCCGACCGGTCGCAGGCACTGGTACCGCTCAGGGCGCAGCGCGATGAGCGACAAGATGACGTTGTCGATGACGCGGAGCCGCGGGCACAGCATCGTCGTCTGAAACGTGCGGGCGACGCCCAACTGGGCCCGCCGGTGCGGCGGTAGGCGCGTGATGTCCCGCCCCTGCAACAGGACGGTCCCGGCGTTTGGCATGACCTCGCCCGCGATCGCATTGAAGAGCGTGGACTTTCCGGCGCCGTTCGGGCCGATGATCCCCCGCCGCTCCCCGGGGCGCACCGTGAGCGACACGTCGTCGAGCGCCTGCAGGCTCCCGAAGCGCACCGACACGCCCCGGACGTCCAGGCACGCGTCCGTCGTCACGGCTCGCGCTCCGCATCGCCGGGCGACACCGCGGGTCGGATCGCGGACGCGGCGCCGGGACGTCCCAGGTCACGACCGCTCGCAGCCCGCCACAGCCGGCGGCCGATACCGACCAACCCGTCGCGCGCGTATAGCAAGATGGCCACGTACACCGCGCCGAGGATCAGCTCCCAACGCTGCGTGAGGTTGCTGAGAGCGTTGCTGACGAACACGACGACCGCGGCGCCGGCGAGGGGCCCGACGAGCGTGCCGGCGCCGCCCAGGATCACCATGATCAGGATCTGCACGGTCGTGTCGAGGCTGAGATTGACGGGACCGACGAACTCGTTGTAGTACGCGAACAGCACGCCGGCGACGCCGGCGAACGCGGCGGCGAGCACAAACGCCGCGTACCGGAACATCCGCACGTTGTACCCGAGCGCGGCCATCCGGCGCGGCCGTTCCCGCAGGCCCTGGAGCACTAATCCGAACGGCGAGCGCACGATCGCGACGAGCAGGCCGAAGCAGACGAGGAGGACGACGAGGCAGAATCGGTAGAACGGCGCGGTGCCCGTGAGATCCACGCCGGCCACCACCGGGCGGACGAACCCGGTGATCCCGTTGTCGCCCCCGCTCACGGACACCCACTGATACGCAAGCCCCCAGACGATCTCGTTGAGCGCGAGCGTGATGATGATGAAGCTCACGCCTTCCCCCCGGAGCGCCAAGAGTCCGAAGACGGCCGCGAGGCCCGCGGCGCCCAGCACCGCCAGCCCCAGCGCGGGCCAGAACGCCGCGAGGTGGTACTGCGTCTGCGCGATCCCGACGATGTAGGCGGCCGTGCCGAAAAACGCGGCCTGGCTGAAGCTGACCAGCCCCGTGAACCCGACCAACAGGTCGAGGCTCATCGCGGCGATGCCGAAGATCCACGTCTGGGTCAGCAGCGAGACATAGTACTGCGGCAGCCCGAGCGATGGCACGAGCGCCGCGAGCGCGCCCGCCGCCACCACCGTCGCCGCCACCGCCGCGCGCGGCACGGCTAGCGCCTTCTCCCCAGCAGCCCCTGAGGGCGCAGCGACATGATCGCGGCCACGGGCACGAAGATCGTGAAGTAGGAGAGTTCCGGGAACAGCGCCTTGCCGAAGGTGCTCACGAGTCCGATGATCAGACTGCCGACGTATGCGCCCTCCAAGCTGCCGATACCGCCGATGATGATCACGGCGAACGCGAGCGGGAGCAGGTCGCCGTCCAGGCCGGGATACGCGCCGGTGATCGGTCCGCCCAGCAGGCCCCCGGCGCCCGCCAGGAACGCCCCGATGGCGAACACGACGTAGAACGCGCGGTCCACGTCGATCCCGAGGCCCCGGGCCATCTCCTCGTCGTCCACGCCGGCCCGGATGATCGCGCCCAGCATCGTGCGGCGCTCCATCGTCCGGAGCGCCGCGGCGATCAACAGGCTGATCCCGATCAGCGCCAGCCAGTACGACGGAAACACGAGCGCACCCAGCTGCAGCGATGCCGCGAGCGCGCCGGGCGCGGGCACGGACTCCGGGTTCCCGCCCCACAGCGCCAGCGCACCGTCGTCCAGCATCAAGGCGAACCCGAGCGTGAGCAACAGCGCGACCAGCTCGTCCGCGTGGTACCGGTGCAGAAACACCCGATAGATGAACAGGCCGATCACGGTGACCGTGGCGCCGGCCAGCGGGACCGCGAGCCAGAACGGGACGTGGGCCCGAAGGAGCGTGAGCCCGGTGTACACCCCGACCAGAAAGAACGACGTCTGCGCGATGTTGACGACGCGCATCAGGCCGAAGATCAGCGTGAACCCGGACGCGATGAGGAACAGCAGGCTCCCGTACGCCAACCCGCCCAGCAGGTTCTGCGCGTAGAATGTCATCGCTCGGCACCGGGAGGGGTCGCCCGGTCGCGGCCCGCGTCGGCGCCGGGGCGCCGCGCCGATCTCACGACGCGGCGGCTACTTGACGATCCCCTGAAACGTGTTCGAGTATACGGGCTGCGCCAGGTACTGCGCGGGCTTGTACGTCCAGAACTGCGACACGGCGGGGTACGTCTGGATCACGACGTTCCACGTCTTGGCGTAGGCCGCGTACCGGTCGGGCACCCGCTGGACCTCGCGCACGTAGACGTTCTCGACCGGGGCGCCGTACGGATCCAGCCGTTGCGGCCCGAATGGCGAGTCGCTGAGCGCGACCGACCGCACCGCGGCGAGGAACTTCGCCTGATCCGCCACGTCCCCGTGGACCGTCTGGAGCCCGGTCTGAATCCATTGCGCGGCCGTATAAAATCCCGCGGCCATGTAGGAAGGCAACACGTGATTCGCCGCTGCGTAGTCCGACACGAATCGCTGCGTCGCCGGGTCGTCGCGGCCTTCGGCGTAGTGGGAGAACGCGATGATCCCGAGCACCTGCTCGGGTTGGAGCGTGCGGATGCTCGATTGATCGGTCACGGTTTCCTGCACGACAAGCGGCACCTTGCCTTTCAGCCCGAACGAACTCCACTGCTGCAGGAAGTGCACCGCGTCGGCCCCGACCACGCAGACGAAGACGACGTCGGGGTGCTGCGCCTGGATCTGGGAGAGGTAGGGACTGAAGTCCGTCGTCCCGAGCGGCGTCCAGAGCTGCTTTTCGACGCGGCCGCCTTTCTCGGTGAACGTCTGCACGAACCCGCCGACGCTCTCGTACGCGAACGCGTACGCGTTTCCAAGCGTCGCGGCGGTGCGGTAGCCCTTGTCGTACGCCCATCCCCCCGCGGGATGGGTCGTCTGGCTGGACGACCAACCCGCCACCTTCGTCACGTACGGGCTGGCCTTGCGCTGTGTCAGATCATCGGCCGACACGGTCGGCAGGAACAGCGGGACCTTGTGCTGCTCGGCGTACGGGGCAACAGCCAATCCTTCGTTCGCCAGGTACGGCCCGATCAGGAGTTGCACGCCGTCCTGTTCGACCGCCCGCCGTGCCTGCGTCAACGCGGTGTTGGGATTCGACGAGGTGTCGTAGTACGTCGTGTCGATCTTCACGCCGGCCACCGTGTCGCCGTGCTGCGCCCACCACAACTTCCAGCCGTTGATCATGTCGTGGCCCGGGGCGGCGGCGACGCCTGTGGTCGGCGCCAAGAGGCCGATTTTGATCGAAGGACTCGCCGCCGCCACGCCGCCCGCCGGCAGGCCGCGAGGCGCGACCACCCTGACGGTCACTCCCGCCAGAAGTAACGCGAGCACAAGGCACGAGCCGCCGAACAACCGCCGCATGTCGCACCTCCGTGTCCCGATTGTCGCGCGTGCCGCTTCGGTGTCGGTCCGACAGCACCTTCCGTGAACCCGCGTGCCCCAACGTCACCCGCTCTCCGCGTTCACCCCAAGGAGCCGCGCGCCGGTTCCGCTGCAGATCGCCTCCGTATCGCCGGGCGGGAGCGCGAGCCGGCGGATCCGCGGCAGCACGTCCGGGTCGGCCATGTCGTACGCGTAGTCGGTCCCGAGCGCCACCCGGTCCGCGCCGGCGGCGTCGATCAGAAAACGCAACCCCCGATCGTCGAACGTGATCGTGTCGAAGTACAGCCGCCGCAGGTACGCTGACGGGGCCTGGGGGATCGCCGTCCGGCATTCCGGCCGCACCTCGTACGCGTGATCCAGGCGGCCGGCGATGAACGCGAGGCCGCCGCCGCCGTGCGCCAACACGATCCGCAGGTCCGGGAACCGATCGAGCACGCCCGCCATGATCAGCCGCGCGCCGCAGAGTGCGGTCTCACCCGGGTTGCCCACGGAGTTCGCGAGATGCCACCCGACCATCCGATCCTCCCCGGCGTTGTTCACGGGGTGCGTGAACACCGGAAGGCCGAGTCGCACGGCGGCCTCCCAGAGCGGCGCAAACGCGGCGTCGTCGAGGTAGCGGCCGTTCACGTTCGTCCCGATATAGACGCCCCGGCATCCCGCCCGCGCCGCGCGCTCGGTCTCGGCCACCGCCGCCTCTACGTCCTGTAGCGGAAGCGTCGCGAGCGCGACGAACCGGTCCGGGTGCGCGCGGCAGATCGCCACGAGCTCGTCGTTGAACGATGCGGCGAGCTCGCGGCCGAGCGCAGACGGCGCCCAATACAGCATCGGGGGCGAAAGCGAGAGTGCCTGTACGTCGATGCCCCAGCGCTCGAGCGCCTCGAGCCGCGCGGCGACGTCGTAAAATACCGGGCCAACGCGCGCCGACTGGCGCGGGCTGCTCCAGACGATGCGGCCCGACGGGTGCTCCTCGACGCGGGCGCCGTGCGTCGCACCCTCCCGCGCAAGCACCTTGAGGAATCGGTCGGGGAAGAAGTGGCTGTGCACGTCAACGATCATGCATCGCCCCTCCGATCGCACTGCTCGCGCCGCGATGCGCGGTGTGCGACGCCGCCACGCGGCCCCGTCGCGTCACCGCACGCTCCACCGTTCGCCCGGGTCGCGTCGGTCAGCGCGCGGCGTCCCCCGCGGTCACCCACGACTTCTCGACGAACACCGTCCCGGCGTCGTCCTTGCTCGGGCAGTTCCCGTACGAAAGATCAGCTCCGCGGTCTCGGTCTCGCTCATGTTTTGGAGACCGTGGATCATGCCCGGCGCGACGTACACGAACTGGTTCTCGGTGACGGTGTGCTCCTCGCGCGCCTCGCCGACGAACAACTTGAGGGTGCCCTTGCGCACGAAGAACGACGCTTCGCAGGAATGGTAGTGGGCTTGGTTCCGGCCCGCCGGCGGGATGCGGGTACGGCCCATCGTCACGGTGTGCGCGCCGACGCTGTGCTTGTCGACGCCAAACGCGATGACAAGCGGGGGCTCGTACGTGACGTCCTTGCCGATCTTCTCGGAATCCACGATCGCGACCTGCGGCATGCTCCATCCTCCCGCCCGCGCCTCGGGCTCATCCACCGTGGGGCGCATCTCGAAAGAGCGCCGCGCGAGGTCGACGTGCGTGCCCGCGGAACCGCGCGGCGGCGGGCGGCACAAGCGCCGACTGGAGGTTGCGCGGCGCCACTCGGCGCCCCCGCCCCGGCTGTTCGACAACCCTGGGCGCCTCCCTCTCCTTCCGTGCGCGCCGGCAGGAGTCGCGCGCACGCGGTCCAATGGCATGCCCCAGGAGATCCGCGCGCCGGAGGTGCACCGTGCCCGCACGACCCGTCCCCGATCCGGCTCCAGACCCCGGCATGCTTCGCATCCACCACGTCGGCGTCGTCGTTCGCGACGCGGCGCAGGCCGCGGAGGCCTACCGGCGCGGGCTCGGGCTGGCGACGCTCGCCGTAGAGGAGCGCCCGGGCATCTCGCGGGTTGTGTTCGTGGAGGTCGGCGAGACGCGGTTGGAGCTGATCGAACCGCTCGGTCGAGCCTCGCCGTGGGCGGAGGCGTTACGGAGCCGAGGCGAAGGCGCACACCACGTTGCGCTCGAAGTCGCAGATCTCCCCAAGGCGATCGCCGCGCTGGACGCGCGGGGCGTTCGGTTCCTGGACCGCCGACCCCGCCGTGAGGCCGGGAGCGTGCTCAGCGTGTTTCTCGACCCCGGAGCGACCGGCGGCACGCTCATCGAACTGGTGCAGCAGATCCGGTCCGCACCGTAGCGCGCGGCTGCGGGAAGGACACGGCCGCGTCGCGACCGTAGATGGTGTCCTCGTGACCGGCCTCCTCCCCGTGTTAACGGGCGTCATCGGCCCGGTGCTGCTCGTCGCCGCCGTCGGCTACGGGGTCGGCCGCACGCGTGTCGTGGACGTGCCCCCGCTCACATCGCTCTCCGTCGCCGTGCTCGTCCCCGCGCTCACGTTCTACGCGCTCGCGACCTCCGCGGTGGCGCACGTCACGCTGCTCCGGATCACCGCGTACCTCATGCTGCAATTCGCGCTGCTCGGTGCCGCGACGCTGGCTGCGGCGCGCGTCGCCGGCTGGGACCGGACGCGCACCGTCGGCGTGTCGCTCGCGACGATGTTCAGCAACGCGGGCAACGCCGGACTGCCCCTCGCCCTGTTCGCGTGGGGCCGTGCGGGGTTGGACGCGGCCGTCGGGTTTTTCGCGGTTCAGGCGGTCGCGTCGAGCGTGCTGGCGGCGTTTCTCGCGGCGTACGCGGGGGCGGACGCCCGGCGGGCGCTGCGCGCCCTCCTCCGTCTGCCGGTGACCTATGCCGCCGTCGCGGGTCTCGGCGTCAATCTCCTCGGCGCCGCGCCGCCAGTGCCGATTCTCAAGGCGGCGCAGCTGCTCGCCGACGCCGCGATCGCGGTGATGCTGCTCCTCGTGGGCGTTCAGCTCTCGGCGACCCGGCTCGACAGTGAGTGGCGGGGCGTCGCGTTCGCCACCGTCACGCGTCTGGCGGTCGCGCCCGCGCTCGCGTGGGCCACCGCGCCGCTGATGGGGCTCGACGGCCTCGTGCGGCAGACGA
The DNA here is from genome assembly GCA_035295165.1 of bacterium. Classification (NCBI taxonomy): domain Bacteria; species bacterium. Next base: position 66,314 of record DATGJN010000073.1, on the reverse strand, counting down.
GCATCCTGCAGGCCAGTCTCCCGACCGCCATCACCGCGGCGATCTGGGCGTCGGAGTTCGGGGTGGTCCCGGGGCTCGTGAGCAGCATCGTCGTGGTGACGACGCTCGTGAGCCCGCTCACGGTCACGGTCCTGCTGGCGCTGCTGCGGTAGCGAGGCACGCGGCGCAGGCGCTATCGCCCGCCGCGTCCGCGCGCCTCCCGCTCGAGCATCGCCTCGCCGCACAGCGCGTCGACGAACTGGCGCGCCGTCCGGCACGACAGGCCGTTGTGCCACTGTGCCCACACGAGGGCCCGGCGCCGCAGCTCGCCGGCCGGGACTCGGAGATCGTAGCGCGCGGCCAAGCCGGCGACGATCTCGAGATACCGGTCCTGATCGGGGATGAGAAACGGCGCGTGCACGCCGAACCGGTCGGCGAGCGAGAGCTTCTCCTGGGCGGCGTCTTCCGGATGCACGTCGTCGTCCAACGACGCCCGCTGGCGGTCCACGAAGCGCTCGCTCACGAGGTGACGCCGGTTGCTCGTCGCGTACAACACCACGTTCTCGGCGCGTGCCTCGAGGCTGCCCTCGAGCGCCGCCTTCAGGGCCTTGTACTGCGTCTCGTGCTCCTCGAACGAGAGGTCGTCCACAAACAACACGAACCGCTCGCGGCGTCCCCGCAGCGCCGTCACAATCTCCGGGTAGTCCGGAAGGTGATCCTTCGCGACCTCGATCACACGGAGCCCGCGGTCGCCGAACTCGTTGAGCAGGGCCTTGACGGTAGAGGACTTGCCGGTTCCGCGGTCGCCGTAGAGGAGGACGTTGTTCGCGGGGGCGCCGGCGACGAACTGCCGGGTGTTCTCGACGACCGGGTGTCGCTCGAGCTCGTACCCGACGAGATCGTCAAGACGGATCGGGTCGACGTTCGACACGCCTTCGAGGCGGCCGCGTCCGTCGGCCCGCGTCCATCGGAACGCCCGGAAGCGCCCGAACAACCCCACGCCGTGTTCGGCGAAGTGCGCGGCGAGCTCCCGAGCAAGACGGTCCCATCCGCGCGCGGCGTGGAACCGCCGCATCATCGCCAGGCGGGGGGCGCCCCGGCCGTCGGCGGCAAGCGGGCGGAACTCGGCCCAAGACGCCGCCGGGACGCGCGCGATCCGCGAGACCACCCGGGCGAGCGCTGTCCCGCTGAGCCGGTGACACCGCTCGAGCACGACGAGATCCGCGCGCGTCTGCGCGACGAGGGCGGGACCGATCGCGGCCCACCCGGCCCGCTCCGCCTTTTGACTGAACGCGTTCTCCACATCGAGCAAGCGCGAGAGCAGATGGTGCTGCCACGCGTCCCCAACGATGGGATCGGCCGAAAACTCGGCCTCCCGTGCGATCAGCGAGAACAGCCGCGCGTGCGCCGCGGCAACGATCGCCGGATCCGGCGACGCGGCGGCCACGGCGGCCACGACCTCGCGCCACGTCCGCCCCACCGGGTCATCCAGCACATCCCGCAGCACGGAGATCGCCGCGACCGCCCGCCGTACGTCCTCCCACACGGCGGGCGGGATGGACCGGGACGACGCCCGAGTGCGCCCCGCGGAGCGGGCGCGGCGGGTCACCTGGCGCGCGCGGCCGCGATCGGGTGTGCCGCGTCCACGATCGGGAGCTCGGGGCGGAGCAAGTCCACGTACTTGAGCCCGGCGCCGGTGTTGAACAGCACCACGCGCTCGTCCGGCTGGATCTTCTGCTCCCGGACCATCGCCTTGAGCGCACCGTACGTGGCCGCGCCCTCGGGGCACGCAAAGAGCCCGTCCGCGGCCGCGAGCTCGCGCATGTCCGCCACGATCTCCTCGTCGGTGACCGTGTACGCGTCGCCGCCGCTGTCGCGGACCGCCTGCAGGATGAGATAGTCGCCGATCGCCACCGGCACGCGCAGCCCCGCGGCGATCGTCTGCGCGTTCTCCCAGACGTCGGCGTGGGGTGTCCCGGCCTTGTAGGCGCGGATCATCGGTGCGCAGCCGGCGGCCTGCACGATCACCATCCGGGGCCGGTGCGCGCCGACCCAGCCGAGCGCTTCCATCTCGGCGAACGCCTTCCACATCCCCACGATGCCCGTGCCGCCGCCCGTCGGGTAGATGATCACGTCCGGGAGGCTCCAGCCGAGCTGTTCGGCGAGCTCGTATCCCAGCGTCTTCTTGCCTTCGACGCGGTAGGGCTCCTTGAGCGTCGACATGTCGAACCAGCCGTGCTCCTGACTGCCTTCCCGGATGACCTTGCCGGCGTCGTTGATCAGGCCGCGGATGAGATACGTGTGCGCCCCGTACACGTCGCACTCGGCCTTGTTGGGGTGCGGCGCGTCGACCGGCATCACAATGTAGCAATCCATGCCGGCCCGCGCACAGTACGCCGCCGCCGCGGACGCCGCGTTGCCGGCCGACGGCAGCGCCGCGGCCCGGGCCCCGAGCTCCTTCGCCTTGCTCACGGCCGCGGAGAGCCCCCTCGCCTTGAACGACCCGGTCGGGTTCATCCCCTCGTCCTTGACGAACACCTGGCGGAGCCCCAGCTTCGCCGCGACGCGCGGGAGTGGGAGGAGCGGCGTCATCCCCTCGCCGAGGGTCACGATGTTGCCGGGATCGTCGACCGGCATCAACTCGCGATACCGCCACATCGTCGGCGCCCGCCCGGCGATGATCTCGCGGGATACCCCCGACCTGGCTCGCTCGAGGTCGTACCGCGGATACAGCACTTTACCGCACTTGGCACACACGGTGTGGAGCTCGTCGGCGCTGTACGTGGCGCCGCAGGCGGTGCACTCGAGATGACGCAGGTAGCCCATCGGATCCCCTCTCCACGGAGAACGGCCCGCGCCCTGTGGCGCGGGCCGTCGATTAGTCACCAGTAGATCACCGGTGCCACGAGCGGACCGGCCGCACCCGGCATCGAGCGCCCCGACGGAACGGGTGTCGGCACCTGCGCGACGACCGCCGGGATCAGGCCGGCGCCTGCGCGATGAACTGCAACCAGTACCGCGGAATGCCGTCCGTGAGATGCACGTCGTTCATGGCGATCCGGACCGACTCGCGCAACGCCGTGGCGCCGATCTCCAGCGGCACGCCCGGCAGCGCGCCCTCGATGAACATCGAGAACTGGCCGATGTCCTCGAGGCTCTCCGGCGACAGCGTGGCCTCCTGCAGATGCCACGACGCCCCGACGAAGCCCGACGCGGCCGCGAGCGCACTGTATTCCTCTGGCGTAAACCACTCCATTGCCTGGGTCTTGCCGGTGCGGAGCACCGGGATGCCCCGGTCGCGCAGGTACTGCGCCGCCCGCAGCGCCCAGTACCGCCAGAAGCGTTCCGTGCCCGGCACGTAGCAGCCCTTGAAGTACGTGGTGTTGAACGCGAGCGTGCCGCCGGGCCCCAACACCTGCCGGATCTCGCTCAGCGCCCGGCTCTTGTCGGCCACGAGGTGGATGGCGTTGCAGAAGATGACGACATCGACTTGTGGAACGAGGCGGCTGAGGTTCTCGGCGCCGCCCTGGACGAACCGCACGAGCCCGGAGGCGATCCGGCGGCGCGCTCGGTCCAGCTCGGCAAGCGACGGATCCACCGCGTAGATGAGGACGCGGCTCCGCTCCTTGACGCTGGCCAGGATCAGCTCGGTGATCGCGCCCGGACCGCACGCCAGGTCGACGATGCGGGGACCGAGCTCGGCCACGCGTTGCACCAGCCAGCGGTTTACGTCGGTGAAAAACGGGTGTCTCGCAAACCGCCAGAACCCGAATCGATCGCCCTCGGTTGCCAACTCGTCAGCCCCGGAAGACGCGCGCAACTCCTCCACGACTTCCCCCTCGCGGCGACCTCGTTTCCCTATTATAGTGACACCCGGGCGACGCCGCAACCCGCGGCCTAGGATACCGCCGTCCGCTGGCTCCGTCGAGGGGTCTCCTGGTAAAGATCGGCGTCCGACGGTCCGGGGGTCACCCAGATTGGATTGCGCAGGTACCGCCCGACCATCGCACGGATCGGCTCCGGCAGCGCGGCGGAGAACAGCGCCGTCTGCCGGGTCGACGGCGTCCGCACGAGGATCTGCTCCACCTCGGGCCGCAGCCCCATCTTGAGCATCCGATCGGCGTCGTCGAGTACGAGCATGTGTACGCTACGCAGCGTCAGCGTGCCCTTGCCCAGGTGCTCGAGCACGCGCGCGGGCGTCCCGACGACGATGTGCGGCTTCTCGCGAAGGCGCTGCATCTGCCGCGCGATCGGCTCGCCGCCGTAGATCGCGACGATGCGGAGGCGGGTGTGGGCGCCGAGTTTCGAAAGATCCGCAACCACGCGCCGCGCCTGCTCACGGGTCGGCGCCAGCACGAGCCCCTGTACCGCTTTGCTCCGCGGGTCGAGGCGCTGCAGCATCGGGATGCCGAACGCCGCGGTGGTGCGCGACCCGGGGTCCGCCTGCCCGACCAGATCCCTCCCGATCGTCAAGCTCGGGATCACGCGCGCCTCGATCGGGGTCGGCGTCGCCCACCCAATTTCCTGGATCGCTCGCTGGATCCTAGCATCTACCAGACCGGAAAAACCAGCCGTGCGGGATTCCACAGCCATCGCAATCACACGCCCCTCGTGAGGGTCTGCGTCGTGTGCCCGCAGACGCGCGAGACCGGGGGTCTGGGACACACACAGAACGGGAGAGCCCTTCGGCCTCCCGCCGTCAAAGGACGCGAAAAAGTGAACTTTCTGCTACTATTCTACCACAGGACGACCAGGGGTTCAATTTCTTCGAAAAGGAGCCCATGACGTGGCACACCATCAGAACACACGGCCGCCCGCCGTCCCCGTGGCCGGACGGGGAGCCGTGGGCGAGCCGGCTCCGCCGGACCTCGAGATTCGCGACACGTCGGCGATCCGGGCGGATGTGCTGGAGACGTTTTCCTACGAGTACCCGGGATCCCCGGCAACCGTCGAGATCTCGACGGATGAGTTCACGGCGGTCTGCCCGTGGTCCGGGCTGCCAGATTTCGGGACGGTCACGGTCCGGTACATGCCGCAGGACCGGATCCTTGAGCTTCGGTCGTTGAAGTTCTATCTGCTCACGTATCGACCCGTTGGCATCTACCAGGAGCACGCCGCGAACCGCATCCTCGGGGACCTCGTCGCCTCCTGCGCGCCGGCGTGGATGGAGGTGGACCTGGACTACCGGGTGCGCGGGGGAATCCATACCGTCGTCAGGGTCCGTTGGCCCGGAGCGCCGCGGTGAGAACGCCGGTGGCCAGGATCGCTCAGATCGGGGTGGTGGCGGCCGCATACGCCGCGCTGACGCTCTACCTCGCCCCCGCGTCGTACGGACCGTTGCAGTTGCGGTTGGCCGAGACGCTCAAACCGCTGGTCCTCTGGGAACCCGAGCTCATCCCCGCGTTCGTCATCGGCAACTTCCTTGGGAATCTCGGCAGCCCGTTCGCGGGTCCGTGGGAGCTCGTGTGGATGCCGTTCGCCAACTTGGTCGGCGCGTGGGCGTGCTGGCGGGTGGGACGGGTCAACGCGTATCTCGGCGCCGCCGTGTACGCGGCGATCACCGCCGCGGCGGTGGGGACGATGTTGTCGGTGCTGCTGCGCGCTCCGTTCGCCGCGATCGCACCGCCGATCCTGGCGAGCGAGGCGCTGTTGATCGTGCTGGGGGTGCCGGTGATGTGGCCCGTACACCTGGCGCTCCGCCGCGTGCTGGGCGCCCGCGCGGCCGACGCCCGATAGGTCCCCGCCGGGCGGGCGGCGGCCGCCGCAGCGGCCGTCGCCCGCGCCGGGGCTGTGCTAGACTCGCGCCCGCGCTTGTCCGCGGTGCGCGCGCTTCCAGGGGACCAGGACGGCGACCGAGATGATCACGGCGACGACCACCTCCGGAATGCCGTGCGTGACCCCGACGACCCACGCCACCTTGGCGGGCAGGTAGTGCCGGACGACGCCGAACCCGAGCACGAGCACGGTGTTCGTCGCGGTGCCGACGATCGCCGCCACCACGATCGCCCAGAACTCGCTCGACCGGCGCAGCGACAGATAGGCCCACGCCGCAAAGATGCCGATGAAAATACGCGGCAGGATCGCCACGATCGGGTCTTTGAACATCGGCACGGTGGCGTAGAAGAAGCTGTACAGTCCGAAGATCGTCCCGATGATGCCGCCGACGACAGGCCCTTCCAGAACGCCGCCGATGATCGCCGGCACGTGCATGATCGTCGCGGCGATCCCCGTCGGCGTGGGTATGAACCCGAGGCGCGTCGCGCCCAAGAAGATTGCGACTGCCGCGAGGACCGCGGAGATCACGATGCCCCGGGTGGAGAGTGCACTTCGTCCTGCGTCCTGCATCACCGCTCCCTCCCCTCATCCCACGGTGCGTGTCGGACCACCCCCAGCGGGGCCTGCCGCGGGATTCCCCATACGCCGACACGCTCCCTGCTCACTCGGACGCTCCGTCAAACGGGAAACGGCGCCAGCAGCATCGCCGCGAGGAAAAGCGCCCCGGCGGCGACCGCGGCCCAGTCGCCCGGCCCGCTGCGCAGCACGGTGTAGGAGGTCCGGCCCTCGCCGCCCGTGTAGGCGCGCGCCTCCATCGCGACGATCAACTCCTCGCCGCGCCGCAGCGCGAACGTGAACAGCGGAACGAGGATCGGCAGCAGTTGCCGGACGCGCGTCACGAGCCGCCAGCGGCTCGCGCCCAGGCGTCCGCCGCGCGACGCCTGGGCCTTCATCAGCCGTTCCGCCTCGAGCGCGAGCGTGGGCACGAACCGGATCGCGATTGTGACCACCAGGGCGAGCTCGTGCGCCGGCACCCGCAGCCGCCGCAGCGGGCGGAGCAGGCTCTCAATGCCGAGCGTGAGCTCGGTCGTCTTGGTCGAGAGCGTGAAGACGCTCGTCACCAGCAGCAGCTCCACGAACCGCGCCGCGGAAATCACGACCAGCTTGAGCACCGCGGCGGTCACGACGATCCATCCCCATCGGAACACCACCGGGCTCGTCGGGTCGTAGTTCCGTCCGAAGAACAGCAGCTGCATCACCGCGAGGACCACCAGGAGCGGGACCGCGGGCAGCAGGCCGCGCAGCGCGTACGAAAGGGGGATGCGGCCGAGCCACACGATCGCGAGGCACGCGACCAACAGGCACGCGTTGCCGACGAGGCTCGGGGTGAACGTGACCGCGCCGACCACGAAGATCGCCGCGACGATCTTGGCGCGGGGATCCAGCCGGTGGAGGCAGGAGCCCGTCGGCAAGTACTGACCGATCGTGATGTTCCGGAGCAGCTCGAACTCGTTCACCGGTTCCCCCGGAGCAGGGCCGCGATCGCGTCCCCCGCTTCCTCAATCGTGAGCGCGTCGGCCCGCACTGCCAGCCCGCGGGCCCGGAGGCGGTCGCACACCTGGGTTGCATGCGGCGGCATGAGCCCGTACGGTGCCAGCGCGTCGGCCCGGGCGAACACGTCCCGCGGCGGGCCCGAGGCGACGACCGCGCCGGCGTGCAGGACGTACACTCGGTCGCTGAGGCGCGCGATCTCGTCCATATCGTGGGACACGAGGACCAGGGTGAGCCCGTCGCGGTCGCGCAGCGCCTGGAGCCGCTCCCGAAGGTCCCGCCGGGCGCCGGGGTCGAGCCCCGACGTGGGTTCGTCGAGCACGAGCACCTGCGGGCGCATCGCTAGCACTCCGGCGAGCGCGGTCTTGCGCAGCTCGCCGCCGCTCAGCGTATACGTGTAGCGATCCTTGAACGCCTCGAAGGGAAGCCCCACGGCGTCCATCCCCCAGCGCACGCGCTCACGCAGTTCCGCCGGGGCGCACCCAAGCTGACGCGGGCCGTAGGCGACGTCGTCCCCGACGAGCGGCTCGAACACCTGGTCCTCGGGATCCTGAAACACAACGCCGACGAACCGGCGCACCGCCGCGATGTCGACGTCGGGGCGCGCCAAGTCGTGGCCCGCCACACGTACACGGCCCCGCGCGGGCCGGAGCAGGCCGTTCAGGTACTGCATCAGCGTCGACTTCCCCGACCCGGTGTGGCCGATGATCCCGACGACCTCGCCGGCGCGGATCTCCACCGTCACCCCGCGCAGCGCCGTCTGCGCAAACGGGGTCCCCTTCATGTAGGTGTGCCACAGGTCCTCGACGTGGATGAGCGGTTCGGCGCGACCCGCCGCGTCCCGACCCACGGTGCCGCCGGACACCGGCTGGCCTCGATCCCCGGCGGCGTCCCGCGCCGTCATTGAGCCTCGGCGCGCGCGGTGATGGCGTCGACGATCTCGTCCACGGTCAGGACGTTCGCGGGAAAATCTGGGATCTCGCGCCTGAGGCGCAGCGCGAGCGCGGTCACGGGCGGCAGGTCCAACCCGATCTCCTGCAGGCGGGCCGCCTCGGCAAAGACCTCTCGCGGGGGCCCCTCCGCCACGACGGCGCCGCGCGCCAGCACGACGACGCGGTCCGCGACCGCGGCCTCGCCCATCAAGTGCGTGATCGACACGACCGCCGTGCCCTTCCGGCGCAGGCCCGCGACGATGCGCGCGATGTCCTCGCGCCCCCGCGGGTCGAGCATTGAGGTCGCCTCGTCCAGCACCACGCACGCGGGCCGCATCGCCAGCACGCCGGCGATCGCCACGCGCTGCTTCTGCCCAGCCGAGAGCATGTGCGGCGGTCGGGCCCGATCCTCCCACATCTCGACGAACGCCAGCGACTCACGCACGCGTTCGCGCAGCTCCTCGTGGGGCACGCCCAGGTTTTCCGGACCGAACGCGACATCCTCCTCGACGATCGTCGCGACCATCTGGCTGTCGGGATGCTGGAACACCATCCCGACCGTTTGGCGGATCGCGCGCGTGTGCGCCGGATCTTGCGTGTCGAGCCCGCAGACGCGAACGGTCCCGGCCCACGGCCGCAACAGGGCGTTCAGATGTCGCGCAAGCGTGGACTTCCCCGAGCCGTTCGGACCAATGATCGCCACATGCTCGCCGCCCGCCAACCGCAGGGACACGCCCCGCAGCACGAGGGCTCCGCCGTCCGACCGAACCCCGTACCCGAACTCTACGCCCTCGCAGGCGATCAGCGGGGCGCCGGTCACAACGGAGCGCCGAGACAGTAGCAAGCGGCGGCCGCGAAGATACGAGCGGCCTCCACGAGATCCGCGATCCGAACGAACTCGTCGACCTGATGCGGGATCGTCACGTCGCCGGGGCCGATCGTCACGATCGGCACCGCCGCCCAGGCGTTGAGAAACGTCCCGTCGGTCGCCCCGGGCACCCCGCGACGTTCCGGCTCGCGCCCCTGGACGCGGCGACACGCCTGCTCGACCGCCCGCACGACGACCGCCTCGGGAGACGTTTCGGTCCAGGGCCGCTCCTCGATGACCTCGACCGCGCCCCGGCAGCCGGGCACCGCCGCGGCGGCAGCCGCCGCGGCCCGGTCGAGATCCGCGTGAATCGTCGCGTGGGCCTGCCCGGGGATCGTGCGGATGTCGAGCGCGACGAGCGCATCGGCCGGCATCACGTTCAGTTGCGCGAGGTCCCCGGCCCGGCACACCGTCGGGGTGACGCTCGGCCGGCCGAGCAGCGGGTGGTCCCCGTACCGCGCCGCGTACGCCGTCTCCAGCTCCGCGGCGCGCCCGACGAACGCGGCGGCCGAGGGAATCGGGTTGATCCCGGTCGTGGGCATCGCCCCGTGCGCCATGCGGCCCTGAAACCGCGCCACCGCCCGCATCGCGCCCTTCTGGACCAGGCAGGGACAGTTCGCCTCGGGCTCGCAGATGATCGCGCCCACGGCGCCGTCGGCCCAACCGTTCCGGACGAACGTCTTGATGCCGAGCATCATGCCTTCCTCGTCCGCCACGATCGCGAGGCGCACGCGGCCGCGCAGTTGGACGCCGGCGTCCCGCAGCGCACGCACGGCCGCGATCGCCGCGGCGACGCCGCCCTTCATGTCGGCCGCGCCGCGCCCGTAGAGCCGCCCGTCGCGGATGATGCCGTCGAACGGCGGCACGGACCACAGTGACGCGTCGCCCTCGGTCACGACGTCGGTGTGGCCTTCGAGGATCAGCAGGGGACCGGGCGCGGCGCTGATCCAATCCCCGATCACGTTGGGGCGGCCCGGCGCGACCTCCTCGACGTGGACCTCGAGGCCGAGCGCGCGGAGTTCCGACGCCACGAGACCCGCCGCCGCGGTCTCGTCGCCGCCCGGCTCGCCCGGGCGAAAGACGCTCGGCGTCCGCACGAGCCGGCGCGCCAGGTCGACCACGTACGCGTCGTCGATGGCGGCCAACGCGTCGTCAACCGCGCGGGGGGCGTCACTCATCGACCGATGGCACCGGCACGACGTGGGCGGGCGCCGGTGCACGCGCTAGTAGACGTTGCCCGAGCGCGCGCGGCCGGTGTAGTCGAAGAACACGCTCTTCAGTTCGGTGAAAAACTCCAAGCCCTCCTCCGCCATCTCCCGACCGCCGGCCCCGCTCCACTTGATCCCCCCGAACGGGATCTGCGCCTCGCCGCCGACCGTCGGTGAGTTGACGTGCACCATCCCCGCCTCGACCCCGTCCACGAACCGCATGATCGTGTTCGCGTCGCTGGCGTAGATCGATGACGTGAGGCCGTAGCGCAAGCCGTTCGTCACCTCAAGTGCCTCGTCGAGAGATGTCACCTCGATCAGCGACAGCACGGGCCCGAAGATCTCCTCCCGCGCGATGCGGTGGGCGGGCCGCACGTCCGCGAACACGGTGGGCTCGACGAAGAACCCGCGCGCCCGCGCCCCGTCGGCGAGCCGACGCCCGCCGGTCAGCAGGCGTGCGCCGTCGCGACGGCCGGCCTCGATATAGCCGAGCACGGTCTCGAGTTGGTGGGCGTCCACGAGCGGCCCCATCTCGACGCCGTCCTCGAGCCCGTTGCCGACCCGAAGCGCCCGCGCCCGATCGACGACGAGGTCGCGCATCCGTGCCGACACGTCGCGATGCACGACGCCCAAACTCGTCGCCGTGCAACGCTGGCCGGTGCTCCCGAACGCCCCCTGCGCAATCCCGGTCGCGGCCAGGTCCAGGTCCGCATCGGGCATGACCACCACGGCGTTCTTCCCGCCCATCTCACACGTGACCTTGGCGAGGCGCCCGGCTGCGCGCGCATATACGTCGCCGCCGATCTCGCACGACCCCGTAAACGACACAGCGCGGATCTCGGGGTCGGTCACCAACGCATTCCCGACCTCCCCACCTGCCCCGACGATCAACGTCAGCACGCCGTCCGGAAGGCCCGCTTCTGTCAGAATCTCGACGTACCGCTGGGCCACGAGGGGCGTGAGGGACGCCGGCTTGAGGAGCACCGTGTTGCCGGCGACGAGCGCAGGGGCAACCTTCCACGCGGGTTCCGCCCAGGGAAAGTTCCAGGGCGTGATCACCGCGACCACGCCGACGGGCTGCCGCATCGTCCACAGCAGCGTGGTCGGCATCTCCGACGGCCGCGTCTTGCCACCGAGCCGGAACCCTTCGCCCGAGTACCACTCGAGCAGGTTGATCCCTTTCAGCACCTCGCCCCGCGCCTCGCTGAGGATCTTGCCCTCCTCGCGCGTGAGCAGGCGCGCAAGCTCGTCGAGCCTGGCCCGCGCGAGCGCCGCGGCGCGGGCGAGTATCCGTCCTCGCTCCGGCGGCGGCGTGGCCCTCCACGCGGGGTAGGCGCGCTTGGCCCCCTCGATCGCGCGGGCGACATCGGCGGCCGTTTGCGAGGCCACCTCGGCCAGCACGTCGCCGGAGTCGGCGGGATTGGTGTCGACGATAACGCGGGTGCGCTGCGCGTCCTGCGCGGTGCTCATGGATTCTCCTCGCCGTTCGCGTCGCGGGCCGGGCCCGCGGTGGCGTCCTGGGCGCGGCCGGGCAGCCCGCCGCGCCGTGCGGTCCATATCGGCGCGAGGGTCTTCCGCCCGCCAAAACGAAACTCCTCCCCTTGGAAGCCTGCGATGGATCAGGGCGTTGTGCACCAACGGGGACCGCCGTGCACGCACGCGGCGCTCCCGGGAGATCGGAATGCACGGACAGCCGCTCGACGACGCACAGGCCACGGGGTTCCGGACGCCGCCGCCGCGCAAGGTCCGCGGGCCCATCGTGGACGTCCACACGCACATGACCGAACCGGCCACCAACCACGAACTAGTGGATGCGGCGCGGGTCTACGGCGTCAACCGAATCGTCGCGATCACGCCGCTCGAGGAGGGGGTGGAGCTCCGTGCGCGTTACCCGGACGAGATCGTGATCGCGGCGCGCGAGCACTGGCAGTCCCCCGTGCCGTTCGAGGACCGGACGCTCCGGATGATCCCGAAGGCGCGTGCCCACGGGGCGCCGCTCATCAAGTTCTGGTTCGCGCCGCGGGTCCGCGACCGTCTGGACCTGCTCTTCGACGACCCGCGGCTCGACCCGGTGTTTCGGGCGATCGCCGACCACGGACTCGGGGTGCTGGTCCACGTCAGCGACCCCGACCGCTGGTTCGAGCGCAAATACGACCCCGCGAAGTACGGCACGAAACAGCAACAGTATCCGATGCTAGAGACGCGCCTGCGGCAGTTCCCCGGGGTCCCGTTCCTGGCCGCGCACATGGGGGGCGATCCCGAGCACCTGGACCACCTCACGGACCTGTTGAAGCGGTATCCGAACCTCCACCTAGACACGAGCGCGACGAAGTGGATCGTCCGTGAACTGGGGAAACAACGGGTCCAGGCCAGGGAGTTCTTCCGACGGTGGGCGGAGCGGATCTGCTTCGGGACCGACCAGGTGGTCCTGAAGGAGTCCGACCCCGTGCGCTATACGGTGCGCTATTGGGTGCACCAGATGTTCTGGGAAACGGATCTCGAGTGCCCGTCGCCGATCCCGGATCCGGACGCCGACGGCACTCCGATGCTGCGCGGCCTCGACCTCCCCGAAGACGTGCTGTCGCAGATCTACTGGAAAAACGCAGAGCGGGCGTTCGGGATCGCCGCGCGGTCGGCGTTGCATCCGAGAAGTTCGTAGGGTCCGCGGCCGTCCGCGATCGCGCGGAAAAGCTCCGGGCTCCGGCACCCGATGGTCAGCGGTGCCGGAGCCCGGTCACGCCAAGCCGGATCACGATGACGCCGTCATCGAAGGATCAGGTGCCCGGTGGCCCACAGCGCGATGCCGATGAGGGCCAGGAGCCCGGCCAAAAGCATCGTCCCCCACCTCCTCTCCCTGCCCGCTTGCGCCGCTGTTTTACCCCGCCCCGCGCGGGCCCTAAACGTCGTCCGCCCCCCGCAGCAGGGGGCGGACGACGTCGACACGCCGGACGGGATCCGCGCTATGCTTCGATCGCTTTCTCCACGTCCTCCCGGCTGAGGTCCTCGCCCAACTCGCCGGCCCACCGCAGCAAGACCTCAACGATCTCATCGTGAGACATCCCGAGCGTGGAGGTCATTTCCTGGACGCACATCTCCACCACGTATTCGAGCCTGCCGCTCCACCCAGCGTCCTTCGCTTCTGCGATCAGTGAGACGACAACGCCCGCCAGGAGCGGTTCGGCCCAGGCGCGACGCTCCTGTCCGGCTCCCGGCGCCGCTGCGGCCCCGGCACCTTCCGCCGAATGTGCTTCATTCTCCACACGACACCTCCACGCATTCCTGTCCAGGCAATGCTACGTCTTCCGCACCGGGCCTCCTGCCATTCTACAGCAATTCTCCACAGTAATTTTCCGCGGCGATCAGCCCGCGCGAGCACCTGCAGCGGACGCGAACACGGCCTGTGCGAGGATCGCGGCGCCGACGAGCCCGCCGGCCAGCCCGAGGTACCAGAGCGCCGGACGGCGCACGATCGCTGCGACGGAACAGACGACGATGCCGACCTGGAACACGGCCACCGCTTGGCCCAGACGCTGGTAGCGCGCATCGTACCGCTCCGCGATCGTTTGCGCGGCGTCTCGCCGTTGCTCCAGCGTTTCAGCGTCGCGGCGGATCGCCGCCTGCTGCGTCGCGTACCGCCTCGCCTGCGCATCCTGCGCCGCGACGAGCGCGACGTGCGGCGCGTCGGTCTGCAGCCGGCCGATGTCGCGCTGCACCTCGAACGTGTGCCGCTTGATGCCTTCCGCCTGGTAAAACGCCCACTGATCGGACGCCTGCGCCTGGAGGATCGCCGCCCGATTCAGTTGCGCGAGCGACTCGTGCGCGGACTCGCCGGCGAGCATGCTGCTGTAGGCCGCGGCGACGGCCAACACGGCGGTCGTCACCGCGATCGCCGGGATCAACCAGGTGCGCGATGCCCCCTCCTCCGGCTCGATGCGCGCGTCGACCTCAAAGTCTTCGCTCATCCCACGCCGAATTTCGGGACCGCGCAGGCTCACTCCTGCGGAAGTTCACCGCGGAACAGTCGCGCGGCGAAAAATGCGCGCGGGGGGACCGGCGGCCGACTGGCGACGCGCGGTCCGCCCGGCCTACTGCGGAGGCTCGTACGCTCCCTGAGCGCGGGCGCGGTGGCGGTGGAACAGCACCCCCACCTCGTATCGGATGTAGCCCCATAGGCGCCCGAACAACCCGGCGCGCGCCACCGGCTGCGCCGCGAGCAGCGGTGTCGCGGCGAGCGCGCGTCCGTCGACGCTGACCGTGAGCACGCCGACCTGTTGCGCGCGTGCGACCGGCGCAAACGGCCGCGCCGTGATCGCCTCGGCGATCACCAGCGAGGGGCGCGTGTCACGCCCAACCAGCACCGCAACCGGCCCGGAGGTTTCCAAAGACACCTCCCCGGTCGTGCCGCCGTAGACGCGCAGCGACGCGGGGACGACCCGCTGCCACGGCACGGGCACGAGCGCGTAGCGGCCGAACCCTTGCGCGAACAGTCCCTCCGCCAGGTCGGTGCGACGCCGGAGTGTCGGCGCGCCCATCACGACCGCGAGCAGGCGCATCCCACCCTGCTGTGCCGTCGCGGCGATACTGAACCCGGCTTCGGAGGTGTGTCCGGTCTTCAACCCGTCGACCCGCGGATCGCGGAAGACCAGGTTGTTCCAGTTCGCCTGCCGGATCCCGCCGTACGCCTCGTACCGCGCCCCGGTGATCTGCACGACGTCCGGAAAGTCGAGCAGGACGCGTCGGGCCAGCAGCGCGATGTCCCACGCACTCGTGTACTCGTCCGGCGCGGGCAGCCCGTGCGGGGTGACGTAGTGCGTGTCGTGCATGCCGAGTCGTGCCGCCTGCGCGTTCATCAGCGTGACGAACTGCTCCCCGGAACCCCCGACGGCCTCGGCCAGCGCTTCGGCGGCGTCGTTGCCGGACGCCACCATCAAACCGCTGAGCAGGTCCCGCACGGGAACGACGTCCCCGACGTTCAGGAACATCCGGCTGCTCCCCGCGGTCCGCCCGATCCGCCACGTGGTGGCGCTCACGGTGACCGAGGTGTCGAGCGTAATCTGGTGGCCGCGAATGGCCTGAAGCACGAGATACAGGGTCATGAGCTTGTCGAGGCTCGCCGGGGGCAGGTGCCGGTGCGCATCGCTCGACGCGAGGACCTGCCCGGTCGACACCTCCATCAGCAACGTGGCGGGCGGTGCCGTCGGGCCGGACTCGGCCGCGGCGTCCGCCGGGGGCCGCACGGGGTGGGCGCGCGGAGCGGCCCAGGACGCCGGGACGCCAAGCGCCAGGCACAACAGGAGCACCAGCGACGGGCGGACGGCGCGCATCATGCCGCGGACATCTGAAGAATACTGCGTAGGCCGTCGCCGCGATCGAGCGTCGCCACCGCGTCGTTGACGCGATCGAGCGGAAACGAAGCGGTCACGAGCTCGTCGAGCATCAGCTGGCCGGCGTCGTACATCGCGAGCAGCCGGGGAATGTCGGAGCGCAGCCGCGACGACCCGTAGAAGCACGCCTGCAACGTCTTCTCGTTGAGCACGAACGTCGGACCCGGCACCACCAGCTCCTCGCGCGTCGGCGGGAGGCCCACGGCAACCGCGACGCCGCCGCGCGCGACGCTGTCTACGGCCTGCCGCACCGTCGCCGCGCGCCCGATCACCTCAAACGCATAGTCCGCGCCGCCGCCCGTCAGGTCCAGGATCGCCTGCACCGGATCGTTCGCTTTGGCGTTGAGCGTGTGCGTCGCGCCGAACCGCCGCGCGGCCTCCAGCCGGTGATCGAGAAGATCCACGCCGATGATCATGACCGCCCCGGCGATCCGCGCCCCCTGCACGACGTTTAGGCCGACGCCGCCGAGGCCGAACACGGCGACGCTGGTGCCCGGTCGCACGCGGGCGGTGTTGACCACCGCGCCGACACCGGTGGTCACCGCGCACCCCAACAACGCGGCAATGGTCAGCGGCACGTCCTTGCCGATCGGCAGCACCCCAGACTCCGGGACGACGGCCTGCTCCGCCCACGACGAGACGCACGTGAAGTGATGGAGCTCCCGGTCGCCGCAGCGCAGCCGCGTCGTGCCGTCTGGCATCTTCCCGCGAACCCGATAGCGCATCTCGCACAGATGGGGGCGGCCGCTGTCGCAGTAGCGGCAGTGGCCGCACGCCGGCGCGAACAGCAGCACCACGTGGTCGCCCGGCCGCACCGACTCGACGCCGGGACCGATCGTCTCCACGACGCCCGCGGCCTCGTGCCCGAGGACGACGGGCAACGGCATCGCCAGATCGCCTTTGATGTAGTGCAGATCGCTGTGGCAGACGCCGGTCGCGGCGATTCGCACAAGCACCTCGCCGGCTCGCGGCGGGGCGAGCTCGACCTCCTCCACCACCAACGGCTTGCCGACATCGTAGAAGACGGCCGCCCGCATGCGCGTGCCTCCTTCCCTCCGGAGCGTGCGCAGAGGCTTTCCTGCCGACCCGCGTGGAATCCTTGTGTGATGACGAACGAGCGGCGCCGCACGGCGCTCGAGGACGCGGCCATCGTGGCGTTCGTCCCCGTGGTGTGGGGCCTGAACTTCATCGTGATCAAGGGCGCGCTGCCCGCGTTCGCCTCCCCGGCTGCATTCAACGCGATGCGCTGGGTGCTCGCCTCGATCGTCCTGCTGGCGATCACCGCAGCGCGGCGGGAGTCGCTCCGCATCGCGCCGGACGATCGCGGCCGCGTCCTCGCGCTCGCGGCCGTGGGGATCGTGCTGCAGCAGCTCACCTTCATTAACGGCATCCGGTTGACGACCGCCGGGCACTCGGCCCTGATCATGGGGCTCTCCCCCGTCATGGTGGCGCTTGGCGCGATGGCGCTGCGTATGGATCGCGTGTCGGCGAGGGCGTGGGCGGGGATCCTCCTCTCGCTGGTTGGACTGACCTTCCTGGTCCGCCCGGGCGCGTCCAATCTCCCCGCGACCGCCGTGTGGGGAGACCTCTTGACGCTCGGGTCCGCCGTGTGCTGGGCGGCGTACACCCTCGTCAGCCGGCCGCTGGCCGTGCGGTATCCGCCCGCCGCGCTCACCGCCGTGACGATCTCGATCTCGACGCTCGTGCTCGTCGCGCTCGGACTCCCGGACCTCCGGGCGCAGTCCTGGCAGGCACTCGACTGGCGGGCGTGGGGCGCGGTCCTCTACACGAGCGTGCTAACGATCGCGCTCGGGTACGCGGTCTGGTCCCTGGCGCTGCGCCGGATCGGTACGACGCGGACCGCGATCCTGACCAATATCAACCCCGTCGTCGCGGTAGCCGCGGCGTGGTGGCTGCTGGGAGAGCGCCTGACCACCAGCCAAGCGCTCGGCGCGGCGTGCGTCCTTGCGGGTGTGGCGCTGGCGCGGCGGTGACGGTGCGGAACGCGCCGGTTAGTGCGCGGCGTGCGCCGCTCGTCGCTCTTCTCGCTCGCGCGGCGCACCCGCGGTTTCGCGCTCGCGGCGCAGCAACGCGCGCTTGCGCTCCGCGCCCCACCGGTACCCGCCCGGATTCCCGTCGGACCGCACGACCCGATGGCACGGGATGATCAGGGCCGCCGGATTCGCGGCGCACGCTTGGGCCACCGCCCGCACCGCCGACGGCCGGCCGAGCGCGCGCGCGACCTCGGCGTACGACCGCGTCTCTCCGTACGGGATCGCCTGCAGGGCAGTCCACACCTTGCGCTGGAACGCCGTGGCCTGGATGTCGAGGGGGAGCGACAGGTGGGGACGCCGGCCGCGAACGTAGGCCACGATCGCGGCCACCCACGGCCCGAGGCCGGTGTCGTCCCGGCGGCGCTCCGCGAATGGATACTCGCCGGCGAGCGCCGTCTCGAGCGTCCGGTCGTCGGCGCCGAGACTGACCGCACACACGCCCCGGGGCGTCGCCCCGACGAGGAGGCGCCCGAGGGGCGTGGACACGGTCGTGTACGCGATCCGCATCCCGCGGCCGCCCCGCCGGTACGCGGCGGGCGTCATCCCGAGATCCTTGGGTGCGCGCTCGTAGAGACGGCTGCTCGACCCGAACCCGGACGCGTACAGCGCGGACGCGACCGCCTCCTGCGCGCGAAGCCGAGCCCGCACGAGGTCGAGCCGGCACGCGTCGGCGTAGTCCCGCGGCGAGATCCCCACGAGCCGCGTGAACACCCGACGCACGTGATGGGGGCTCCGCCCGAGGTGCGCGGCGAGTTCGGCCAAGCGCGTCGCGCCGTCGTCGACCCGGGCTTCGATGTACCGGCAGGCGTCCTGCACCAACTGTACCTGCTGCTCTTCCACGCTCGCGGCGGTCGGCCGGCACCGCCGGCATGCCCGGAAGCCCGCGCGCTCTGCGTCGGCGGGGCGCCCGAAGAACACCACCTGCGCCCGGCCGGGACGGCGCGCCGGACACGACGGCCGGCAGTAGATCCCGGTCGACCGCACCGCGAACACAAACGCGCCGTCCGCGGCCGCGTCACGGGCCAACACGGCGAGCCATCTCGGATCGTCGATTCCCGTTCCCGTCTCTGATCGCACTTCCGCTCTCATCAGCATCGCGCGTCCACCTCCGGGGCCCATCGTAGGACGCCGAGGCGGTCGCCGCTATCCGATTCTTGCGGCCAAACTCATCGGGAGTGGTGAGGCCGGCGCACGCGTCGCAGCCTACGCCAAGTATATGCCATCCGGATCGCGGGCAGGAGAACCCCGCCACGCGCGCCGAACCGCACTCGAAGCGAGCGCTGCAGATGACGCACCACCCGTGTGACGACCGATGACGCGTCGTTCACGTTTCGCCCACCCGTCGCGCGACGACCACGCGGGCCCCGCACAGGCGCCGCCTTTTTGCCGTAGCCGGCGTGCGACGGGCGTGCTGGCGGTCGTGGCGGCGCTGGTCGCCGGAGCGCTCTTCGGCGCGCCCGCCGCCGGCCAACCGGGAGGATCGCGGCTCGTGCACGATCCCGGCGACCGCTTTACCATCGCTGTCCCTGTGTCGTGGAACGTCAGAACCTCGTCCGGAGATCCCACGGTCGTGGCGACGGGCCCCGCCCGCGCCGGCGAGCTCCCCGAAACCGTGAACATCATCGCCCACGACACCGTCGTGGCGATGTCGTCGAAGACCTGCGTACGCGAGGCGGAGCGGGTGATGCGGGTGTTCGGGCACATCGCGTTCGCGACCGCGAGCGAGGGGCCGACGACGGTCGGCGACCTGCCCGGGTACACCCACGCCTACACCTGGCGCACGAAGGACGGCCAGGACCGCTGGAGCCTGCAGGTGTGCGTGGTGGTGAACCGCGAGGCGTTCCTCATGACGGGCACGACGACCAACACGGCGACCCGGGTCGAAGAGGACGCCCCGCTGTTGACCAGGATCATCGGGACGTTCCGGCTGACGGCGCGGGGCCGCGAGTCCGCGCCCGCGACGCAACCGGGGGGCAACGGCCGCTAGACCGGCGTGTCGCGACGTCTACGGGGTCGCGTCCGCCGCCTCCGTGCCTCCGCGGGGTGCCGACAGCATGCCGGCCCACCGCATCACCGGCCGCATCGAGAGTCCCTGCACGAGCAGGGTGAACACGACGAGGCCGAACGCGCCGGCCACGATCGCGTCCCGCGCGGGAAGCGCCGGATCGATACCGAGCGCGAGCGCGATGGCGACGCCGCCGCGCAGCCCGCCCCACACGAGCACGGGGCGCCACGCATTCGGCAGCAGGTGCGTTCGAGTCTGCCAGATCGCCATCGACCCGTGGACCACCGCCCACCGCACGATCAACCCCGCCCCCGCCACGACCGCGATGAGCTGCCAGTAGTGTCCGAGCAGCGCCGCGGGCACCTCGATGCCGATGAGGAGAAACAACACCGAGTTGGCGAGAAACGCGATCATGTCCCAGATGGTGTTCACGGTCTCGCGGCCAGTGTCGGTGAGGTTGCGGGGGCCGTAACTGGCGAACACGACGCCCGCGGTGACCACGGCGATCACCCCGCTCGCCCCCACGCTGCCGGCGACAAGAAGCGCGCCCAGCGACGCGATCAGACTGCCGAGCGCCTCGACGAGCGGGCGCTGCGTACGGCCCAGCGCGTACGATGTCGCCAGGGCCACGAGTCCGCCGATCGTCATGCCGCCGACGAGTAGCCAGACAAACCGGAGGGCTGCGCCGACGGGCCCAACGGCCGCGCCGGCCACGATCGTGAACAAGATGATCGCCACACCGTCGTTCAGGATCGCCTCGCCGTCCAGCACGGTGCCGAGCCGGAGGTCCAACCTGGCCTCGCGCAGCAACGCCTGCACGCTCACGGGGTCGATCGCGGAAACGATGGCGCCGAGCAGCAGCGCGCTGCGAAAGTCCAGGTGAAACAGCGCGCTTGCGACCCAGCCGAGCGCCGCGGCCGTCACCAGCGTGCCGGGCACCGCCAGGAGCCCGATCAGCCCCCAGTACGTCTTCAGGTGACGGGGTGGAAGGCGCAGTCCGCCCTCGAACAGCAGCGGCGGGATGAGCAGCGTCAGGAGGATCTCGGGGGTGACTGGGATCGCAGGCGCAAGGTGCATGTTGCCGATCACGAGACCCGCGAGGACGAGCGCGATCGTGTACGGCACGCGCAGTTGCTCCGTGACAATCGACACGGCCGCGGCGACGAGCATGAATCGGAGCGCAAGACTGAGCGCCGTCATGAACGGAGGTTTCGTGCGACTGAGCGCGTCGCCTGCTTCGCGACCCGAAAGCCCCCGGGCGACAGAACGCGCGCGACGACGAAGGAGCGCACGCCTGCGCCGGGCGTCACGTCCGCCTCAGCGCGCGCCGCCGGGCCGGAACGTACGCACTCCGCGCGACGCTCGGAAAGGAGGGAGGTCAACCCGACCGCACGGATTCGCGAGTCGCCGACCGGCGCGGCGTTTGGGCACCGTCCGCAGCTGGGCGTCGGAACTGCCACGAGAGCGGGCCGGGATCACCCGCAGGTCCAGCGGACGGTCTGATCCATGACCGCGCTGTCGGCGCTCGCCGCCGCGATGCCCGGTGCGGTCATCCGGGTAGTGTGGCACGCCGTTGCAGACGACGGGTGAAATCGCGCGGGGCGGTCCGCACGACCTCACGGAGCCCCGCGGCGTGGCGCACGGCGTCGAACCCGCGTCCGACGAACTGTACCGGATCACGACGCACGCCTCCCCATGCCGCGCGCACGGCGAGGCCCACGCGCCGCTGTCGCAAGAGCCGAAGGGCAAGCTCGGTCCACACCGCGCTTGCGAGACGCCGCGCCTCCCCCGTGGTACCCGCAGCCTGCGCGACCGCGCCGCAGACCGCTGCGGCCGCGTGAAACGGATCAGGCGAGTCGACCGCCTCCTGGCAGGCGAGCGCTGCCAACTGCTCGCGAACCCCCACATGTCGGATCACTCGCGGATACTCCCCAAGGTGGGCGAGCATCTGGGCGAGGGCGACGGCGCGTGGCATGATGTACAGGAGCTCGGCGTTCCGCAACTCCATGTTGTCGATCACGTCCTGCACTGCCTCGGGCGTGAGGTTCGGCTCGAGCGCCAACGCCCGTGCGACGATGCGGCGATGCACCTTTCGACTGGCGCCGGTCGCCACGGCGCTGGACCCCAGACCCTGCAGCGACGGGCGCACCGCGGCGACAGGCCCACGAACGAAGTGAAACGGGACGCGATGGCTGAGCCGGAGCCAGAAGTCATAGTCTTCTGCGCTGGCGAGTTCGACGTCGAACCCGCCGACCTGCAACAGCGCCGATCGGCGCACAAGCGTCGTCATCATCGCGATGAAATTCCCCATCAGGAGCTGATCAAAGATATCGCCGGACGGTCCGAACACGGGCCACTCCTTCTCCCGGCCGTCCTGCGTCAACACGAAGGAGCTGTACACGACCCCGACGTCCGCATGGGCCTCGAGCACCGGCACCTGGGTCCGCAGTTTGCTTGGCAACCAAAGGTCGTCGTCGTCCAGAAAGGCGACGTAGGCGCCTCGGCCGGCCTCGACGCCGGTATTGCGGGCGGCCGCCGCGCCCCGATTCACGCCGTGACGCAGGTACGTGGCCGGGAATCGAGCGACCACCGCCGGGGTGTCGTCCGAGGACGCATCGTCGACCACGATCACTTCCAACTCGAACAACTCCCCGCGCCGCTCCTGCGCGTAGACCGAAGAGAGCGCCTCTGCGAGAAGGCCGGCGCGGTTGTGAGTTGTAATGATCGCGCTGACGAGGGGTCTCACCATCGTCCCGGATACCGGAAGGGAAGTTGCGCCCGTTTTCACGCCGGCGCCCGCGGCCGCACCGCGGTCACGCTGATCTGTCGCCCCGTATCGCCACGCCGACGTCGCGCGATCGGGCGACGGACCCGACGTCCGGGCGCAGGACGAACACCGGCGGCGCTCCCCCGATTCGGTCGCGCGCTACTTCTCCGGCGAGGTCCGAACCTCATGCCGAACCGCAACGAGCCATCCAGGCCGATCGGGCAAGACGCCGGGTCCGGCCGTGGGCCGCACCCCGGTGGTGCGGCGTGCGAGACACCCGGTCACACGCGCGGGGCTAGCGCGCGGGATCGAACTCGAGAATGCTGAGCCCGCGATGCCGGTCGATCGCGAAGACCAGGCCTCGCGAATCCACGGCAATGTCGTTGGTTTGGGGCACGCTTGCGCCCGCCGGCGCCGCGGGGACGTACCATCCCAGCTCGCGGGGCGCGTAGGGATTGGCAATGTCGACCGCGCGCACTCCACCGCTGAACCACGCGAGGAACACCACGTTGTCTTCCCGGATATGCTCCCACGGCTGGTGCGCGCCGAACCGCTTCCCCGCGACCGCGAGCCCGGCCGGATCCACCTGATACGTCGCCACGGGCACCGGCAGGCGTTCGTTGGTAATGTCCAGCACCCACATAAACGCCGGCGGATCCTCCAGCACGTCATCGGTGACGTCCTCGTCGGTGACGACCGCGAACTCCCGGCCGCGGATGCGGTGCGGCACCGGCAGAAACGTGTGCGTCGGCGAATCGTAGGGGGGGCTCCACGCCGCGGCGCCGACCGTCGCGGGACGACGGGGATCGGAGATGTCCACGATGACGGCGCCGGCGCGCCCGCACGCCGCGTACGCCCGATCGCCGCGAGCGAGCGCGAGGTGCATCCAATAGTGCGCTCCGCCCGGCGTCACCTCTCCCCCGGCCGCGTGCTGTCCCGGAAGCCACCAGCGCCCGACAAGCGAAGGGCGTGCGGGGTCAGCAATGTCCACAATCGCGAGGATGTTCGAGACGAAACCCTCCCACTCGGTGGACATGAATACGCGCGGACCCTGCAAGTCGAAGCGATGCACGCCCCGGGCGTGCGTGCGGAAGAACGCGATTTCGCGCGGCCGCGACCGGTCGCCGATATCGTAGATCTTGAGGCCCACCTCTGGCGTGATACCTTCGTCTCCCGCGCCCGCGCCGTACCGCTCATGGTTGACGAGCATCACGTCGCCGAGGACGCGCACCTTGTGGGAGTGCACGGCGTCCGGGACGGGCAGGCGCGCCACGAGCCGGGGCGAAGCGGGATCCGCAACGTCGATGATGCTGGTGCCATGGGGCGGCGCCATATGCCCCACATACGCATAGCGCCCCTCCACGATGACCTGACCGCCCCCCGGGCAGTCCAGATACCCGATCTGTGTAAACCCGTTCACCCGACCTGCGTGGCCCGTCATGCGCGCCTCCCGTTGGCCGTCGCGTCCGACGCGTGGACGTCCCGGTGGTCTTCAGCGCGGCGCGCCGCTCCCCTCCGCACAATCGGCGCTCCGGCCGCGCCGACGCCGCTGAGGAGGCGCGGCCCGTCGACGGCAGGGACAGACCCACGTCTGCAGAAGGTGCGCGGTGCGGCGCCGGCAATCGGTGCCGCACGGGGGGACCGCATATGGTGACGCGCTGCTGGTGGGCGGCGGGCGATCCGCTGTTGACGGCCTACCACGACACCGAGTGGGGCACGCCGGTCCACGATGACCGCGTATTGTTCGAGTTCCTCGTGCTCGAAGGCGCGCAGGCCGGCCTGAGTTGGATCACCATCCTCAGGAAACGCCCGCATTACCGTGCCGCGTTCGAGGAGTTCGATCCGGAGACGGTGGCGCGGTTCGACGCCGCCCGGCGCCGACGGCTCCTCCGCGATCCCGGCCTTGTCCGGAACCGGCTCAAGATCGCCTCGGCGGTGACAAATGCCCGCGCGATCCTCGCCGTGCGTGACGCGTTCGGCAGCTTCGACGCGTACGTATGGCAGTTCGTCGACGGCACGCCGATCCAAAGAACCCGGCGGAGTCCCCGGGACGTTCCCGCCGAGACGGACGAGTCGCGCGCGATGAGCAAGGACATGAAGCGCCGGGGCTTCGCCTTCGTCGGTCCGACGACGTGCTACGCGTTCATGCAAGCGGTCGGCCTCGTCGACGACCACCTGGTGACGTGCTTCCGGCGGATCCGCGGCTGATGGGCGCGGCCGGCGGCCTCCGTGCGCACCTCCACGACCACAACCGCCGCGTGCGGGCGGGATTCCGGACCGGCGGTTGTCGGCGGATCCGGAACGAACGCGGGCGGCGGGGTCTCGCCCGCCGCCCGCGTCTCACCCTGGCGCCGCGCGCTACGGCGTGACGACGACTGTTCCGCGCATGCCCTCCGGAACGTGCACCACGCACCAATAGGTGTACGTCCCGGGCTTGGTAAATTTGAGGCTGTAGGTGGTCGGCCCCGGCGGGGTTACCGGAACCAGGATGCCGGAGTTGTAGAACCCGACGCCCGTATGCGTCGGGCCGCCCGCGGGCGCGAGCACCTTCGGATTGTAGTAGAGATCAGGCGGTCCCTGCGGCTTCGGCGAGGGCACGATGAAGTCGGGGAGCGAGTCCATTCCCGCAAACGTGACCGTGTGGATCTCGTCGGGGTCCGTCATCACCCACTTGACGGTGTCACCGGCCTTGATCGTCAACGTGTCGCTGCCGAACCGGTATAGCGCCAGGCGCTGCGCATAGTTGCCCACCATCGGCGCGGTGTACACGGCCCCGTGTGCGCCCTTGGACGCGGTGGCTCGGGTCGCCGCCCGCAGTTTTGCGCCGGCGGCGAGCGCCTGCGTCCGAGCCTGCGCGGCCAACCGGTCGTAGTCGGCCTGAGTCTTAGGGTACGGCGCTCCCGCGGCCTGGACGACGACGGTCCCCACCTGCGCCGGATGCAACAGGCATTGGTACGTGTACCGGCCGGGCTTGGTAAAGGTCACCGTCCAGCTCTTCCCGAGACCGGACATCAAGCCCGAGCTGGCGAGGCCGGTACCGTTGTAGGCGGGACCCCCTTGTGGAAAGGCCACATTGGACGGGAACCGCAGGCGTCCGTCCTTCTGTGGCTCCTCCAGCGGGAGCGGCTTCGCCCCCGAGAGCAACGTCACCGTGTGGTCCGCGACGGCGGCCATGGTGAAGGTGATCGAGTCGCCGGCGTCGATCGTGATCGACCGCGGAAAGTAGTCTAGCACTTGCACCGCGTGGTCGGGCGAGTCCGCGCCGACCGCCACCTTCCACGTCTTCCCCGGGGCCGCGTTCCCCAATCCGACAAAAAGGCCAATCCCCAGTGCCACCGAGACCAGTGCAGCCGCGATCCTTGCCATCGATTCCCCCCTCTTCGCGCCGCGAGCGGTCCACCGACCGGCGCGAGTCGCACATTTCGCGTGAACGTGAGAACGTAGTGTTCTCACCGGCGGGCGCGAAACCCTGTTCCGGTCCTGACGAACTCGAGGCTCCGGCCTCGTCAACACGCCCGGCCCTGCGCCGGGACGCGTCGGCTGACGCGCCCGTATCCCCAGCCGGACCGGAGGACGCGTCCCACGCGGCGCGAACTTCTCCCTCGGGGTGCCGCCGGTACAGCGCCGAGGAGGAGAGGATCTGCGATGGCCCGACTACAGCACGTGTCGTCGCCGTTCTGGCCAGGGGGGCAGGACGAGGTACGCCAGTTCTACGGCCGCCTGCTCGGTCTCCGCGAGATTCCGGTTCCTGCCACGCTGGATTGGAGTCGCCTCGTCTGGTTCGCCGCCGGCCGCGGCGATCTCGAGCTGCATTTCTTCGAGGGCACGCCCGATCCGACGCATCGCCGCCACCTGTCACTCGCGGTGGACGACCTCGAGGACGTGCACCGCCGGCTCGAGACAGCCGGGCACGCGCCGCTTGCCGCGCCGCCGATTCACAACCGGCCTCGGTTTTTCTGCCGGGACCCGTTTGGGAACCTGATCGAATTCACGACGATCTTGGGCAGCTACGACGGGTGATCCCGGCCGGCTGCGCGGCGGTCACCGCGGGAAAGCGGCCAAGGGCCGCGTCGTCAGTGGTTGACCGCGTTCGGCGGGCAGGCGGCGCAGTCGAGCGGAACCGGTGAAACAAGGGTGACGGGTGGCCGAGGCTTCGCCGGCCCGATCTCATAGGTGGTCGGGCGCCAGTGTCGGGGGAACGTGAGGTGGATCGACGCCCGGGTGCGCGCCGAAGTGGACGCACCCAGACCGTTCGGCGTTGACGTGTGGACACGCGGCGTCGCCGGGTGAACGCCCGACGCGGGAGCAGAAGCGGCGCCGCGGCCCTCCGCGCCGGTTCCGCTCGCACCGCCGGATCTCTGCGCGGGTACCGATGGCGGGGCGGAAACCGGCCCGTGGGCTCCGCCGGCCGAGCGAGGCGAGACCTGCGAGTGTCCCGCCGGTGCCACCAGGCCGCCCGGGAGGCCGTTGCGCCCCACATACGCCAACCCGGCGGCGAGCACGGCGATCGTCGCGCCGGCCGCAACGAACAGGGCGATAGGCTTCCTGCCAGGATCCATCATACCGTCCTCACTCCGCGCACCCCCAAGACGCACGAGCCGAACGGTGCAGCGGCCACACTCGCGTTCCTCCGTTGATTATTCCCCGATTCCGCCCGCGTCGTCAAACGTCCGCGAGGCGCCGCCCGGTTCCCGGCGGCGCGCCGGACCACTCGCCGAGGACGCCGCGGCCGTGCGGGGGTGATCGGCTCGCGCGCCTCGAATCGGTAGCGTGCCATGGAGTCGCTGACCGACCGCGCGCGCGCCGCCGGCGTGAGCCTCGTCCGGATCGCATACTGCGACAACGCCAACCTCATCCGGGCGAAGACCGTCCCGCTCGACGGACTTGAGGATGTCCTCCGGTGGGGCGTGGGGTTCAGCGTCGCCCAGCAGGCGCTCCCCATGATGAGGGACACGGTCCTGGCCGCGAGTGGCCTCACCGCGGCGGGCGAGGCGTGGCTCATTCCCGATCCGGCGACGTTCACGCCGCTTCCGTACAGTGCCGGATGCGCGACGATGCTGGGCGACTTCGTGACGATGTCCGACGCGCCGTGGGAGCAGTGCCCGCGCGCGTGTCTCAAGCGCGCCGTAGCGGCGGCCGCCGCCGACGGGATCGAGATCCAGGCGGCGTTCGAACCGGAGTTCTATCTGTTCCGGCCGACCGGCGCAGGCTACGAGCCCGTGGACCGCACCAACTTCGCCATGACGGTCGCGCACGATCAGGCGCACGACACGGTGCGGGACCTGATCGACACGCTCAACACGATGCGGCTCGGGGTCGGCCTGCTCTATCCCGAGTCCGGCCCGGGTCAATTTGAGATCTCGATCCACCACGCAGCCCCGGTCGCCGCCGCCGACCGTCACGTGCTGCTGCGCGACGCGGTGCGCGGCGTCGCGCTCCGCCACGGCACGGTGGCGTCGTTCGCGCCGAAGCCGGTGCCGGACGCGGCCGGCAGCGGGTGCCACCTGCACCTCAGCCTGTGGCGGGGTGGGCGCAATGCGCTGTATGACGAACGCGATCCTGCGTACCTCTCGCGGGACGGCAACGCCTGGGTCGGGGGCCTGCTCCACCACCTGCCGGGCCTGTGCGCGCTGACCACGCCCTCCGTGAACTCCTACGCGCGTCTGCGCCCCCGCACGTGGGCCGGTGCATTCGCCTGCTGGGGCGTGGACCACCGGGAGGCGGCCGTCCGAATCGTATCGCCGCGGCGCGGTCCCACCTCGTTCAACCTGGAGCTTAAGACCGCGGACGGCAGCGCGAACCCGTACTTAGCGCTCGCCGGCGTCATCGCGGCCGGACTCGACGGCCTTCGCCGGGAATTGCCGCCCGGCGCTCCCGTCACGGGAGATCCGGCGGACCTGCCCGAAGCCGAGCGCGCCGCGCGGGGCATTCGCGCATTGCCGCGCACCCTCGGCGAGGCCGTGGACGCGCTCCTGGACGATCCCGTGCTGCTGGACGCGCTCGGGGCCCCGCTCGCCCGCTCCTACATCGCCGTCCGGCGCGGCGAATGGGACGGGCTGCGGGACTTGCCCGACGACACCCAGGTGCAGGCGCACCTCCTGAAGTACTGAGGCGACCGGTGCGGTGATGGACGACCCCTTCGCCCATATTCCCCTCCTGGACCAGCACGCCCACTCTCTGCTGCTCCGGCAACCCGCCACGCCGCGCGAGTTCCGCGCCTGTTTCACCGAGAGCGACGCCGCCGAGATCATCGAACGACACGTGCCGTGGAGCCTCTTCTACCGACGGGCGCTGCGCGATCTGGCGACGTTCTTCGGGTGTGCCCCGACTGAGGACGCGGTGTTCGCCGCCCGGGCGGGGTGGCCACTCGACCGGCTCGTCCGCAAGATGCTCGCGGACGCCGGCATCGCGGGCATCCTGGTCGATCTCGGGCTGCGCGTGCAGGAGCACTACGACCTCGAAGGCCTGCGGGCCCTCCTCCCTTGCCCGGCGTTTCCCGTGCTTCGGCTGGAGACGCTCGCGGAGCGCCTCGTCCCTGGGGCGACGACGTGGCGCGACTTTCAAGATCGGTTCGTCGCGGCGGTGGAGGCCGCCGCCGAGGCGGACCTGTGGGCGTTCAAGACGATCATCGCGTACCGGACCGGGCTCGCGATCGACCTGTGGGATCAGGACGCCCGCGAGACGGCGTTCAGCGAGACGCGCGCCGCGTTCCTGGCGGGCCGCCCGCGCCTGCAGTCCAAACCGCTTCTGGACACCCTCCTGAGACGCGCCCTCGAGGTGGCCGCGCGACGGCGCCTGCCCGTGCAGATCCACGCCGGGTTCGGAGATCGCGACCTCGACCTGCGCCTCGTGAACCCCGTATGGCTGCGGCCGATCATCGAGGAGCCCGCGTTCCGTGGCGCCCCGCTCGTACTCCTCCACAGCCACCCGTACGTCCGCGAGGCGGCGTGGCTGGCTGCGGTCTACCCGCACGTGCACGTGGATCTCTCCCTGACCATCCCGTTTCTCGCGCACGGCGCCGCGGACGCGATCGCCGATGCGCTCGCGATGGCGCCGGCCACAAAGATCCTGCTGGCCACGGACGCGTTCTCGATCCCGGAGCTGTTCTGGCTGGGCGCCCGCCACGCGCGGCAGGCGCTCGATGTCGCGGCGCAGGCGGTCGAGGCGCGCGGCTACCTCCCGCGGGCGGACCGCGACGCGCTGGCGCGGCTGCTGCTCCACGACAACGCGGCCGCGCTCTACGGAATCGGGTCGCACGGTTCGCGCTAACCGTCCGAGCGATCCCAACAGTGTCGCTCGCATCGGGCGCCCGGCGCACGAACTCGCGGGTGGGATGAATTCCGATGCGGCCGTCGTATGGAGAATGGGGCGTCGCCGAACAGCGCCGCGACGGCCTGACACGACGGAGGGTGGACCGATGGAGCACGCACAAGGACACGAGGTCATCACGCTCGCGGGAGGCTGCTTCTGGTGCACCGAGGCGGTGTTCTCGGAGCTGCGGGGTGTCGAGAAGGTGGAATCGGGATACTCAGGCGGGACGAGGCCGAACCCGACGTATGAGCAGGTGTGCAGCGGTGCGACCGGCCACGCAGAGGTCGTCCAGGTGACGTTCGATCCTTCCGTGATCTCCCTCAAAGAGATCCTGGAGGTTTTTTTCACCACGCACGATCCCACGACGTTAAACCGGCAAGGTGGGGACGTCGGAACGCAGTACCGGTCGGCGGTCTTTTACCACACACCGGAGCAAAAGGCAGTGGCCGAGCAGGTGATCCGGGAGATCACCGTGGCGAAGCTGTGGCCGAAGCCGATCGTAACCGAGATCACGCCGTTTGCAACATTCTACAAAGCCGAGGCCTACCATCAGGAGTACTACGCGAACAACGGCGGCCAGCCGTACTGCCGCGCGGTCATCGCGCCCAAGCTGGCCAAGTTCCGGCAACACTATCGCGAGAAGCTGGTTCGCGCCGCGACGTAGTACCGGTCAGCACACTCGCGTTCGTCGCGACATACGGGGCTGACCCCGCTCTGTATGCCCTTCGTGTAGGGGCTCCGCGTCCGCGACAACCGCATCGCAGAGGTGCGGGAATACGTCAGCCCGATGGGTCGATCCGAGGTGCTCGACCGCTGACCCGGCGCGGGCCGCGTCGACATCGGCCGGGACCGACGTCGGACCCCGTGCGTCCCGCGCTAGCCGCCCCAGGTCTCCCGCAGCACGCGCACCCAGTTGCCGTGGAGCAGCTTGCGCAGGTCCTCACCCTGGTATCCGCGATCCTGGAAGCCCCGCACCAACGCCGGCAGCCCCGCCGCGTCCCGAAGTTCCTCCGGCATGGTGGCGCCGTCGAAATCGGACCCCAGCGCGACATGGTCGATCCCCATTCGCTTAACCATGTACTCGATGTGATCCACCATGGTGGCGATCGGTGTGTTCACGTCCCGCCCGCCGTCCTTGCGCAGGAACCCGACGTGGAAATTCAACCCGGCGACGCCCCGGGAGTCGCGGATCGCGTCGAGTTGCCGGTCGGTGAGGTTTCGCGGGGTCGGCGACAGCGCGTGCGCATTGGAGTGTGTCGCCACGAGCGGGGCGTCGCTCAGCTTCGCGACGTCCCAGAACCCCTGCTCGTTCAGGTGCGAGAGATCGATCATCACCTTCCGCACGTTGAGCTGGCGGACGAGCGCCTTGCCGGCGTCGTTGAGGCCCGGCCCGAGGTCGGGCGAACTGGGAAATTTAAACGGCACGCCCTGACAGTACCGGTTGCGCCGGCTGTGCGTGAGACCAACGGACCGGAGCCCCGCCGCGTAGAACGTCTCGAGCGCACGCCCCTCCGGATCGAGCGGCTCCGCGCCCTCGAAGTGCAGCAACATCGAGAAGATCCCGTGATCCAAATTGTGCTGCAACTCGGACGCGGTGCGGACGACCTTGACCTGTCCCCCGGACCCTTCGGCGACCCGGAGCAACCGCCCGAAGAGATCCACCGCCATCGACTGCGCGTATCCGAGGGACATCGGCTCGGGCCACGTGCGCTCGTCGCCGTAGATGCCGAGCACGGGGTCAAGCCCGCCCGCGCCCGCCCGCTCTTTGTCCGCGATGATGGGATCGCGAATGTAGACCGCGAAAAAGCCGCCGCCGAGGCCGCCGGTGCGCGACCGAGGCAGGTCGATATGCCCCTCCGCGGATCGCTCCAGGAACGATCGCCCCGTCTTTTCGAGGCTGAGCACCGTGTCGTTGTGACCGTCGAAGATCGGTGGGAATGCCGGTGACTGTGCCATGCTCCTTGTCTTCCATCGAGCGCGTTGTTCCCCCTGCTCCCGGATCCTCGCGGCCCATCACAACGCCGGCCGTGGGGCGTACGTCTGACGATCGTACATCCGCGCCTGACATGACCGTGCGCCCCAACGCCGTCTCGGGAGGAAATTCGGCGCGGGGCCAATACCGTACAGACGCGCCTTCTGTTCGCGCAGACATGTGTTCCCGCCGCTCGGGGAGTGGGCAGATGTGGGCAAGGGTCGAAGAGCGCGGCGGATCCGTGCAAGGGAGGGGCAGCCATGATCGACTACGTCCGGAAGATTCTCACGGGCCAATTCGGGGCGTCGCTGTGCATGCTCAATGCGTGCATCCAGAAGTGTCCTGCGACGCATTGGGACGGCAGAATCGCCAAATTCACGTTCTGGACCGTCGCCTACCACACGCTCTGCTTTGTCGATTTGTACCTTTCACCGAACGAAGAGTCATTTCAGCCGCGGGACGGTCTTCATCCCCGAGGGTGGGACGAGTTCCACGCGGAGATTCCGAGCAGACGCTTCGACAAAAGCGAGCTAAGCGCATACGTGGCGATCTGCCGGCAGAAGGCGGTAGCAACGCTTGCCGCCGAAACACGTGAGTCCCTCGAACGCAACTCGGGATTCGCCTGGCTGCCGTTTTCGCGCGGTGAGTTGCACGTGTACAACATCCGCCATGTACAGCATCATGCTGGTCAATTGAGTGCCTATCTGCGGCGCATCGATGAGACGCTCCAGAACCGGACCGCCCTCAAGTGGATCCGGACGGGCTGGGAGTAATCGTCATCGCGCGCTCTCCCGGTGAGGCGGGTCGTTTGTTGAGACAAATGGCGGCCAACGTAGCCTCAAGCAACGAAAGGTCCGGCTGCTATTTGTTCATCAGGCTTCAGATCGCGTCCATACGGACAGCTTGCCGGTTCGCCATCAGCGGCTCTCCTCAGGAACATCCGTCCGCTCCGAACCCTCCCTCGCTCAAG
This sequence comes from bacterium, assembly GCA_035295165.1. Lineage (NCBI taxonomy): Bacteria > bacterium. The sequence goes on along the minus strand of DATGJN010000073.1, from coordinate 33,538 downwards.
CCGTAGCCACCGCCGAAAACAGGTCGCCTCGCGCCGGAGGGTACCGCGCCGTTACCAGCGAACAGCCCTCCCTCAGGTCGATTCGTCGGGGGGAGGCTGATCACGATGGCCGCTTCGACCGCCGCGCAGGAACCGATCTACTATCCCGAGGACCGCCTGCCCTGGGGGCAGACGGCGCTCATGGGCATCCAGCACGTGATGGCGATGTTCGGCGCCACGGTCGTGGTCCCGCTGATCCTCGGCTTCAACGTCAACACGGTGCTGCTGTTCAGCGGGATCGCGACGCTGCTGTTCCTCGCCATCACGGGCGGCAAGGTACCGAGCTACCTCGGCTCGTCCTTCTCGTTCATCGGCTCCGTGCTCGCGATCCAGGGCGGCGCTGGACACAATCAGCCGCTCGCCTTCGCCGGGATCTTCATCGCGGGCGCCCTCTACTTCGTCGCCGGGTTCGTGGTCCACCGGGCCGGCACCCGGATCATCCGGGCCTTCATGCCGCCCGTCGTGACCGGCGCCGTGGTCGCGGTCATCGGTTTGGCTCTCGCCCCGGTCGCCTGGGGGAGCTATTCGAAGGACCTCGTCACGGCCACGGTGACCATTCTGGCCGCGGTGCTCGCGAGCGTCTACCTGCGGGGATTCCTCCGCCTCCTGCCGATCTTGATCGGGATCGTCGTCGGCTACGTGGTGGCGCTGCTCGATCCCGCGTGCGCGGCGGCCGCGGCCGGCTGCCACGTCAACTGGCAGCTCGTCAGCGGCGCACCCTGGCTCGGCCATCCGAAGTTGAGCTTCCCGCCGCAGTTCACCTGGAAGGCGCTCAGCCTGTTCTGGTTCGTCCCGATTCTGCTGATCGCGGAGAACACCGGCCACGTGTACGCGATCAGCGGCCTGATGAAGCGGGATCTGAGCGGCTTTCTCGGCCGCGCGTTCATGGGCGACGGACTCGGCACGATGTTGAGCGCGCTGTTTGGAGGCACCGGCGAGACGACCTACGCTGAGAACATCGGCGTCATGGGCGTCACGCGGGTGTTCTCGATCTCCGTGTACGCGACCGCGGCGGTCGTCGCGATCCTCCTCGGGTTCATCCCGAAATTTGGCGGCCTCGTGGGCAGCATCCCATTGAGCGTCCTCGGCGGCATCGAGCTCTATCTGTTCGGGTTGATCGCGGCGATCGGCGGCAAGATCTGGGTGGACGGCCGCGTGGATTTCTCGAACCGGGCGAATCTCGCGACCGCGGCGATCCCGTTGATCCTGGCCGCGAGCGGCGCCGACATCAAGGCGGGCGCGTTTGAGATCAACAACCTAGGCCTCGGCGCGCTCGGCGCAATCATCCTGTATCAGTTGCTGCGGCCGGGTTCGGGGATCGAGCGGGACGACGTATACGCGTAACACCGGCGCGCGGGAGGAGGTCTGCCTGTGACAGAGTTCGTGGCGTCGCGCCGCGTGGGGGACGCGGTCGTCACCGTCGTCTCCGAGGGCACGCTCGTGTGGACGCCGCGGTTCTCGATCTCCGATGAGGAACGCCGCCGTGCGATGCCGGACGCGGACGCGGAGGGCAAGGTCAGACTCGGGCTGATCGCGGCGCACCTGCGCGTGGGCGACGCGTCGATCGTGCTGGACCCCGGGTTGGACGATCCCGCGTCCGCGTGGCAGCGCGAGTTCGCCGCAAAGTGGCCCGGCCTCACGCGGTCGCCGGGCCTCGCGGCGGCGCTGGAGCGCATCGGGGAACGGCCCGACGAAGTCTCGCACGTCGTGATCACACACGCGCATGCCGACCACTTCGCGGGGGTCGCCGCCGAACGCGCTGGCGGACTGGTGCCCCGCTTTCCTCGCGCCCGCCACCTCATCGGCCGTCAGGATTGGGACGGCAATCCGGCGCGCCGCGACCCGGCATCGGACCACGTGACGCGCCTCGGGCTGATCGAGCGGCTCGGCCTCCTCGACCCGATCGACGGCGAGCACGAGATCGTCCCGGGGGTCACGCTCGTGCCGACCCCGGGCGAGACACCCGGCCACCTCGCGGTGCGGTTGAGAGCCGCGGGGAAGGAGTTCTACTATCTCGGGGACCTGTTCCATCATCCGTGCGAGGTCGCACGCATCGACTGGGTGCCGCCCAACCGCGACGCCGCGGCGCTGCGCGCCTCGCGCGAACGGATCATCGCCGCCGTGGCCGGACGCCCGACGCTGCTCGTGTTCTCGCACGAACAGTTTCCGGCGTGGGGCCGGATCGTACAGGCCGCGTCCGGCCCGCGCTGGGAACGCGACGCGTAGCGCGGGCGGTCTTCAGTGCCCCTGCGGGGAGGCGGCGCGCAGGCGCGCCAACATCGCGGGCGCAAACGCCGCGGGGCTGCGGCTCTCGACCGCAAGGCACTGCGCGGCCGTGAGGATTCTTGCGAAGCCGATAAACGCGTCCTCCACCCGGTGACGGTGGGCAAACGATGAGGTGTGTCGAGCCAGGGCGAGCAACGCGCCGGCGCGCGTCAGCGCGCGGGTGCGGGGCACCCGCCCCCCAGGCCGCAGAAACACGAACTCTGCCGCCGGAACCGGACCGGCGGCGACGGCGTCCGGCAGCCAGTAGCGGGTGCCTCCCTCGGACGCCACCTCGCGGCCGGGCGGCAGCGTCCCTGCGGCGCGAGCGGTCCACACCTTTACCGCGAGTGGAACCGTAACCGGCACGATCGTTCCCGCCCCCGGATCGAGCAGCGCCAGATCGTCCGAGACGTAGCGCGCCCCGAGGCGTGTGAGCGACGCAATGAGCGACGTTTTTCCCGCGCCGCTTTCGCCGATCACAACGCATCCCCGCCCGTCCACGGAGACAGCTCCCGCGTGGACGAACAGGAGCCGCGTGAGCAATGTCGCCAGCGTGGCGATCGTGTGCCCCACGAGGGTCCCAAGCCAGCCGGAGGAGGGCAACGCGATCGTCCAGAGGGGGCGCATCTCAACGCTGCCGGTCGCGGACCCCAGGTCGGGCGAGATGGCGATTTCGAACGCCGCGGGCGTCTCGCCGTACACGCGCAATCCCGCGAGCACGGTGGCGAGCGTCGTTGCCGCCGACTCCGGACCAGAGATCTGAACGCCCCAGTCGCCGAGCGTGAGGTGGACCGGGGCCGTCACACCCACCGCACGGGCGCGCACGCCCACCGGTCGCCGTGACGAACGACCGCACGGGCGTTGGCGAGACGGCGCAGGATTCCGGCCGCGCGCCGGCCGGCCGACCCTGAGAACGACGTCGCGGGGATGTCACACGCCCGCCAGACCCGCGCCGCGGCGGGATCCAGCAACACGAGTTGTCCCCGGACGAGGTCGAGGAGCACGACCTCGTCGTCAAGCGCCGCAGCCAGAAACGTTACCCGTGCAGGATCGGTCGAATCGTCCTGGTGTGCCGGAGAAACCGGTACGGTCTCCCCGGCGTCGTCACCGCCCGGCATGGGCAGGAGCAAGGGCCGTGACGTCGGCGAGGTCCGCGAACACCACGAGGCGATATGCGGCGCTGTACCACGGCGTGCACGACACGAGCGCAACCTGGTGCTGAAGCATGTCGGGGTCGAGCACATCCGCCCGGTCGGGCGTGACAGTCTCCTGCCGGACCACGTGGTACGCGTAACGCCGACCGTGGTAGTCGAGTTCGATCGAGTCTCCAGGCTGCAGCCTGTTGATCCAGAAGAATGGAGCGCCGTACGTGGTGCGGTGTCCCGCGATGCCCACGAGACCCGGGCGATCGGGCCACCCCGTCCAGGAAATCCGGCCCACGCCATAGCGGCGCAGATGGTCTGGCGTCGCCCCATCAGGCACGTACCGCCGCACACCGAGGCGCGGGATGCTGATCACGAGCGCGTCCGCCGGAGACGTGCGCTCAGTCCCGGTGTCCTTGTCCCATGCGGCGAGGGCGTTGATCTGAGCGCTCCCGGCCCCCAACCCCGTCGTGACCGTCCAGACGCCGGGCAAGAAAACAAGGGTAATGCCTGCGAGCACACAGGCGACGGAGAGGACGCCGAGGAGGCTAGCTTGGAAGCGGCGACTGCGAGTCATCGTCGGGCGCGACCGCACCCGGTCCGAGGACGCGCTTCCGGAGGAACCGCAGGCAGACACCGGTCCAGATCAAGAGCGCGCCGGCCATAAACGGAAGCCACAGGTTCGCCCCTGTAAACGGCAACACGTGGCCGCCGTGAGTCATCGGGCCAGCGACCGCGGCCACCGGCCTGTGCGGGGGCGCGACCGTCCGCGGGCCCTGAGCGAGTACCACCGGGGCTGTCCCCGTAGGCGGCGTAGTCGTCGTGGTTGATGCACCGTCTGTCGCCCCGGTCGTGCCGCTCGTCACTACCGGCGCAACGACCGCGGCGACCGGAGCCGTTGGCTGAGGGGCGTGCGCCAACAGCGGAATTCCAAACAGGAGCGGTAACAGCCCGAGCGCGAGCCAACCAGCGCCACCGCCGCCACCACCACCACCATTACCACCGCCACCGCCACCGCCGCCACCACCACCGCCAGTACCGCCGCCGCCCCCACCGCCACCGCCACCGGACGGTGGCGGCGGGCCGGGGGGTGCGGGCGAAAACGACGTCATGACCCCGAGATCGAATGGGATCGGTTGCACCGTTACCCCGCCACGAAAACCGAACATGTTCTGGTCTCCCGCCATCGCCCTCCCACGCGCTCGTGCCGCGTGGGGTCCCGCCCGGCTGCGGTGGAGCAATTGTATCCTAGGACGGCCGGCGTCCCGATCACCCAAAGGATCAGGTTGTCTCTATCTGTTTGACACTTCCGATCATCCCGTCGATCAATCGGCCGAGACCGGCGCCGCTTGGTATCATTCGATTGTCGCCGCACCGGTCATTCGGTGACCCCAGCGGGCCGGTGGGGCGGCACCGATGATTACGACGCAGAACCTTGGAAAAACCTTCCGCCGACCGCCCTGGGCGATCGTCTCCCGGCCGCGCACCGGCGCTCGCTCGGTCCGCGCTCTCCACGGCGCGACCCTGGAGATTGCGTCTGGTGAAGTCTTCGGTCTCGTGGGGCCCAACGGCGCCGGTAAAACAACGCTTCTAAGAATACTCGCCACCCTCCTGCTTCCCTCGGAAGGAACGGCGCGGGTGAACGGCGCGGACGTGGCGCGCGAGGGACACCGGGTCCGGCGCGCGATCGGACTGGCCGCCGGCGACGATCGCGGATTCTACTGGCGGTTGAGCGGGCTCGAGAACCTGGATTTCTTTGCAGGGTTGCTCGGGTTTCCGGCGTCCGAGGCCCGGCGGCGAGCAGTCGACGCGCTCGAGCGTCTGGATCTGCTCCCGATGGCCCGCGAGCCGGTGGGCCGCTACTCGAGCGGCATGCGCCAGCGCCTCGCGATTGCCAGGGCGCTGCTCGGTAACCCGCCGGTGCTCCTTTTCGACGAGCCGACGCGGAGCCTCGACCCGATGGCCGCCGCGGGATTCCGCACGCTGGCCGCGAAGCTCGCCAGAGAGGAAGGGCGCACCGTGGTCATGGCCACCCACAACCTCGACGAAGCGGAGGCACTGTGCCGCCGGGCCGCGATTCTCGCCGGCGGCACCGTTCGAGAGATCGTCTCGATGGACGGCGCAGGTGGGCTGACGCGGCGCTACCGCGCGCTGCTGGGGGCGACGGAATGACCGCGCCGGTGCTCGCGCTGTTCCGCCGGGACTATCTCCTCGCCAGCACGTCGCGCCTCGCACTCGCATGGCAGATCATGGCGGTCGGGTTCGCCGTGCCCACGTTATACTATCTCGGGCGGCTGATCTACCCGTCGGCGATCCCGTCGCTGCGCGCAGCGGGGGGCGACTACTTCACCTTCGTCGTGCTAGGCGTCTCCACCGCGACGTTCTTTGCCGCAATGATGGGGGCGTGTGCCGCGGCGATCCGCAACGAGCAGCTGGGCGGGACCTTCGAGACCCTGCTCGTCATGCCCACGTCTCTGCCGGTGATGGCACTCGGATCGTCGTTGTGGACGCTCGTGATCGCCGCGGGGCAGGCGCTGTTCTATTTCGTACTGGCGAGTGTGGTGTTTCCGATGCACCTCGCCCACGCGAACCTGGCCGGCGTCGCGGTCGTCGCCGCCGCGACCATCGCGACGTTCATCCCGCTCGGCATGCTGTCCGCGGCGTTTGTGCTGCTGTTCCGGCGCCCCGACGTCCTCACCGGAACACTCGCCAGCATCTCAGTGCTGCTGGCCGGCGTGTTCTACCCGTCGACCGTACTCCCGCCCGTGCTGCAGCGCGCGGCCGAGTTTGTGCCGCTGACGCACGCCCTCCGGGCGTTCCGCCTGGCCGCGATCCGCGGCGACGGACCGGCGGCGCTTCAGGGCGATCTCGGCGCCCTGCTCGTCTTCGCCGCAGTACTCCTGCCGGTCGCGCTGCTGGCGTGCCGGGTGGCGCTCTACGAGGTCCGGCGGTCCGGCGGATTCACCGCATAGTCGCGATGTCCCCGGCCGAGCACGCACTCCTGGACCTCCTCCGCGACGGGCGCCCGGCCACGGTGCTGCCGGACGGCACCTGGGAGACGATCCTGGCTCTCGCGCAACGCGAGGGGATCTCCTCGATCGTATGCGCGCGGGTGCGCGGGGGCGCACCGGCGACCGGCGTGCCGGCGTCCGCGTCCGCGACGCTGACGCGCCAGTACAACGAAGGTGCACAGCGCACCGCCAGGGCCTACGCGGAACTCGAAACGGTCCTGCGGGCGCTTGCGGCCGCCGGGGTCCGCGCGATGTTATTGAAGGGGGCCGCGCTGGCGCGCTTCATCTACGAGGACACGTCGCTCCGACCGTTCACGGATCTCGATCTCCTCGTGCCCGCAGACGAGATCGCCGTGGCCGCCCAGGCGATGCGCGGCGCCGGGTACGCCCCGGGAGGTCCGGAGCGTCGAACCGGCGCGTACGAACACTGCTACTTCGCGCCCTCGTGGCAGCGCCTGCCGGTCGACATCCACTGGCAGTACGCGGAACCGTTCCACGCGATCGACATGGACTACGCGGGGCTGTTTGCTCGGGCGGCGCTCGTGCAGGTGGGACACGAAACGGCATTGCTGCCGTCCCCCGAGGATCTCCTTGTGGCCCTCAGCGTACACGTCGCGCGGGAGACGTGGGAGAGCAAGCCGGTCCTTCGATATCTGTACGACGCCGCAGAGACGATGCGCCGCCACCGCGTCGACTGGGACCGCCTCGTCGCGTGCGCGCGCGCGAGCCGGCATCTCCGGGCGCCGCTCCGGCTGACCCTGCGGGCGGCCCAGGCGCTCCTGGATGCGGACGTTCCGGCGCCGGTGCTCGCGGCGATCCGCCCCCGTCGTGGTCACTCCATCGACCGGCTGGTACAACGCCGCGCCTGGACGACGGTGCTCCGCCGCCCCTCGCCGCTCGAAGCGCTCGTACGGATCGCGGTGATGCGGTGGGCCGACGGGGATGCGTCCCCGCGCTACGCGGCGCTCGTCGCGGATCGGGTCCACGTGCAGTGGGCACGGGCGCGCGCATATGCGCACCGGCGCGCCGCCGGCGCCCGGCGGTTGCGCCATCGCCTGCTGGCACGATAACCGGTCAGCGGCGTGGCGTCGAGGCGGTCGCCGGGCTGTTCCACCACTTGGCCAACGGGTAGGACACGCTGTCGTCGGTGAAGTCCTCGACGACGATTACGCCATCGGAGCCGCCGTCGAGCACGGCGATCCCAACGAGGCGGTACCCCGGGTAGAGGATGTTCGACCGGTGGGGCGCGCTCGCCATGAGCGCATCGTGGGCCTCGGTCACGTCGTCGGCGTACGCGAGGTTTTCCCCGACCACGCGGACCTGGATACCAGCGCCGACGACGCGGTCCCGCGGCGTCTTCCCATCGGGTGAAACGTGCGACAGGGTGCCGCGGGCGAACAGTTCCCGGCCGTACGCGCGCGCGATTCGCTGCAGGGTCTCATGAGGCATCAGCGGCGCGAGTCCCGCGGCGACGCGCGTCTCGTTGAGGAGGTTGAGCACCGTCGTCGCGAGATCCGGGCGGGCCGGCACGGCTTCGAGGTGATACGGCAGCGCGTACGCGACGGGCTCCGTCGTTCCGAGTGCCAGCGGGACCCGTGCACGCGAGGTCTTGAAGGCGAGTGGCGTCGACCACGCAAGCAGTGCCGACAACGCGCACGCAATCAGGAACCAGCCGCGAATGATGATGTACCTCCATTCGGGGCTGGTTCCGGCTCTTCGGCAGCCCGGCCGACTTCGCTAGAAGTCCCGTGGCTTTGCGTCCCCGCCTCGCGACGGGTTTGCCCGTTCGGAAGCCCCGCAGTATGTTTCTATGCCCAGGAAACGGCCGGCCTAGTCTGCTCCGCGTGGATCCACGGTGGACCGTCTACACGCGCGGAGGCAGCGTGCTGTTTCCGTCAGATCGGACGCGTCGAACTCAGCTCCGGCGGTTAGTCGGTCGAAGGGGACGCCCGACCGGGCTTCGCGGCCGGGCCGGTGTCGCTTGGCGGCAAGCCTTCTTTTGTGGGCGCCACGGCATCCGGGGCTTCCTCCGCCGCGATGTCGGGCCGCGGCCACGCGGCCTGCGGCTGGAGGAGGTTCTTCTCGATCGCCCACGCCGCAGCATGCGCGCGGTTCCGCAGACCCAGGCGACGATAAATCGAACGGAGATGGCTCTTCACCGTGGACTCGGACAGAAAGAGCTTGGCCGCGATCTCTTTGTCGGCGAGACCTCGGGCGACTTCCACCAGCACCTCGAGGTCGCGGTCCGTCAGACCGTGGAGACCCCGCCGCACCGGCTCGGTGCCGAATCCGTTGCTGGCGAGTTCCTCAAGCAACTGGCGCGCGACGTTGGTGTTGATCATGGTTCTGCCCTGGTGTACGGCCCGGATCGCGCGGATCATATTCTCCGGCGAGATGTCCTTGAGCACGTATCCCACGGCGCCGGCGGCGATTGCTTTGCGGAACAGCCCCGGCTCGCTGTACACCGTCAAGATCAGCACCTGCGTCGCCGGGCACTGCTGCTTGATCGCGCGCGTCGCCTCGATCCCGTCGCCGCCCGGCATCTTGAGATCCATGAGGACGACGTTGGGATTGAGCTGGGCTGCAAGACGCACCGCCTCGGGGCCGCTCTCGGCCTCCCCGACAACCTCCACGTCCTGGGCGTCCTGCAGCACGACCCGCAGTCCCACACGGGTCAAGCTCTGATCGTCCACGATCAGCAGCCGGATCGTCATCAGATTGCCCCCGTCCCGGGAGAAATAATCACGCGGTGGCGGAGCGACGTACCCGCCGCACCGACGCGCCCGCCCCCTCCGCTAACGGAATGGACGCCCGCACCACCGTGCCCTCGTCCGGAACCCTCCGAATATTCAATGTGCCCCCGAGCAGGCGCATTTGGTCATGCATGAGGGCCAGCCCGAATCCGCCCTCCCGCCGGCCTTCGCCGGCGCGCCCAACTTCGAACCCGCGGCCGTCATCCTTCACCTCGAGCACGACCGCGCGACGCGTGCGCTGCAGGGTGACCCAGATGTGCCGCGCCGCTGCGTGCCGGGCCGCGTTCACCAGCGCCTCGCGCCCCACCTCTGCGAGCCCCGTCACCGTCCCGGACGGCAGGTCGTCGATCGGCCCGATGTCGAGGGAAAGTTCCGCCTCGGTGTGCGCACGAACCTCCTCGAACGCGTCGCGCAGATACGTGGCAAACGTGCCGATCGCGGGACCGGACGCAGGCGAGCGCAGCGCGCCGATGGCCCGGCGCGTAGACTCAAGCGCCGCTTCGGTGCTTGCGATCGTGGCCCGCAACGACTCGCGCGCCTCCGCCATCTCCGGCGGCAAGTGCCGGTCCATGGCCCGAAACAGCGCGAGCGCCGTCGCGAGACACTGCGCCGGTCCGTTGTGAATCTGAAAGGCGACCTGCAGCAGCTTCTCCTCGGCGTCGCTCGGGACGTCGGGCGGACTTGCGTCCGTCATCGCTTTGCTCAATCGCTTCACATCGCTCAATGCATTCACAGGGAGACCATGGATGCGCTCGGCTCGCACGCGACTACGTCCCATTATGACATACCCGTTTTGCGTATCATCCTGACCACGCGTTGACGAACTTTTGGCGGGTGAAACGCTCACCGACGTGGACGGGTGTCATCGGGGTGATATCCTCCGAGCGCATCGGAAGAATGATCCTCTGGGCCCTACCGGCGGGTTCCCGGAACGGCGGGCATCGCACAAGCGATATCGCGGACGGGTCATCAACTGAAGGTGACCTGACTCTCTAACCGCGACCTCGGATTGCCAACCTGCGATGTTTCGGCGGGCACATTATAGCATAGACCGGAACGATGCGTGAAATTCTCTTGAATGTTTAACCCCGCGCGATTATATCTGCACGGTATCACCCGTCGAATGATCAGTAACATTCGCTCGAAGCTTCTCCTCCGTCCGATCACATATTTATGAAGGAAACCAAACATTTGTTCGCATCCAAATGTGCGGAAGTTCCTCCAAAAAACCTCCCAGGACTCTTCTTCAGGACGTGGGGAGTCGGGTGCAGGTGCGCCAATCGCTCCTTCATCAGGAGCAGGAGCGTCCAAACGACAATGGGGCAAAGGATGGTTCCAGTGGAGAGTAGCCGGACGACATCAAAAGTTCGCGTGCTCGTGGTCGACGACACGACCCTGATGCGTCAGGGAATCAAGAGCTTTCTCGAGAAGCGCAGCACGATCGAGTTCGTCGGGGAAGCGTCGAGCGCCGAGGAAGCGACGGAACTGGCCGCTACGCTCGAGCCGGACGTGATCCTGCTCGATCAGGACATGCCCGGCCTCGACAGCATCGAGGCGATCAAGCTGATCAAGGCGCGCCACCCGAAGTCCGAGATCATCGTGCTGGCGGAGGGGGCGGATGACGAAAAGCCGTTCCGCACCCTGGAGGCCGGCGCGACCGGCTACGTGTTGAAGGATATCACACCCGAGAACCTCGCCCGGGCGGTGGAAGGCGTCTGCAACGGCCGGACGCTGATCCACCCGCATGTCACCCGGCAACTCGTCGAGCGGTTCCGCACCCTCGCGCGCGAACAGACGAAGACGGACGGGACGCACCTCGGCGGGCTCACGACGCGCGAGTTCGAGATTCTGCTCGAGATGACCAAGGGCGCGACCGATCGGGAGATCGCGAACAAAATCTTCGTGAGCACCACCACGGTCAAGAGCCACATTCGGTCGATCTTCAGGAAGATCGGCGCACGCAACCGCACTCAGGCCGTTGTGTACGTCCTCAAGAACCGACTGATCACCTAGCGCGGCAGATCGAGCAGGGGTCGAGTCAGCGAACGGCAGCACCCACGCCCACGCTGGCAGAACGGGGGGGGACGATGGCGGAACGACACGTTAAGCTGAGCGAGAAAAACGGCGGTCTCCAGCATCCGCGGTGGCCGATCGGTTCGGCGTTCGCGTACCAGTCGTCCATCTGGCGTGTTCAGGGACTCTACCTTGCAGCGACATCGTCTGGGAGCCGGGAGTTGTGGTGGATCCTGGACGAGCAGAAACCAGAGGTTTCGGACCTCGACAGCGGAGGCGAATAGTGATGGAACGGATTCTCGGAATGCTTCGACGGAACGCCACGGTGGGATTGGCCGTCGCCGTAGTGTTGCTGGGTGCCGTCGGCCAGGCGGCGCCCGCGCCGGTGTATCAAGGACCGCCTCCGCCGCAGCAGCCCGGCGCCCCGGCCGCAGGGCAACAACCGAGCGCACCGCCTCCCGGGCAGCCGGCCACGCAGACGCCGGCGATCGGTGGGGGCGCCGTGCCAACCACAGGACCGGATCAGCAATACACGGTGCAGCCGGGGGACGTGCTGCAGATCGCGGTCGTCGGCGAATCCGAAGTCAGCGGCTCCGTCACGGTCAGCCAGGACGGCTCGATCATGGTGCCGATGGTGGGTCGGATTCCAGCCGGCGGGGCGACGCTTCCGCAGCTGACCGACCGCGTGACCCAGGCGCTGAAAACGTACATCCGGGATCCGCAGGTGGCGATCACGATCACCCAGACGGCCACGCGGCAGCAGTTCGTCTATCTGCTCGGGCAGGTCGTGCGCCCCGGCGCGTATCAGATCGGGGACGGCCTGACGATCGCGGCCGTGATCGCCGCGGCCGGCGGCCCGACCCCGAGCGCCGCGCTGCCGCGCGCGTTCGTTCTGCGTAAGACCCAGACGATCCCGGTGGATCTCCAGCAACTGCTGATCGATGGGAACACGCAGGCCAACATGGTGATTCAACCCGGCGACGTCATCATCGTCCCCGAAGGCCGAGACCGTGTGGTGCTGATGGGCGCCGTCGTCCGGCCGGGCCCGTACATCATCAGTCCGGGAGACCGTCTTGTGGATCTGCTGTCGGCCGCGGGCGGCATGACGCAGACCGCGAAGATCAACGACGTTGGCGTGGTCCGTCAAGCGGTACCGGCCCCTACGTCGGCGACGAAGCCGACCGTCACCGAGGTCGATCTCACCAAGTTCTATAAGAGCGGGGATATGACCCAGAACCTGGAGCTCCACTCCGGCGACATCGTCTACGTGCCGGACCAGGGGCAGCACGTCGTCTGGAACGCCTTCCTGAACTCGCTCGGGAGCATGGGCTGGCTGTTCCTCCTCGTGCACTGAGTCAATCCGGGTCCGCGGCGCGTCCAAACGCGCCGCGGTGATGTGATAGTGAGGAGGGTATAGGGTATGGAGTTCTGGCGATACTATCGAGTGCTCCGGCGGCGCTGGCCGGTCGTCATGGTCGCGATGGCGGCGGCGCTTGTGGTGGGCTTGCTTGGGACGCGCACCAACACCGACGAGTACGCAGCCAGCGCGACGCTCGCGGTGCCGACGGCGTCGCAGTTCCTGCTCATCGCGAACGTGGGCGGCGGGTCGATGCCGACATCGGACCAACTGCTGCAACTCGCGGCGAATCTCGTCAGGAGCCGAGACGTGGCCAATCGCGTCATCCAACAGCTGCAACTCAACGCGAGCCCGGGTGACCTCACGAACCGGCTAGTGGTGTTCTCGGATGCGACCACCGGCACGATCCACGTCACGGCGAAAGGCCCGACGCCGGCCGCCGCGGTGATGCTCGCGAACTCCGTCGCCGACACGGCGGCGTCGTTCAGCCAGGAAGTGCAGCGCCGCCAGGCGACGCTCGCGCGGGAGTTCATCGAAAAACAGATCGCGGACGCCCAGACGAATCTGCGCGCGGCGGAAGACTCGATGCTCGCCTTCCAGCAGAAAAACGGCACCGTGCTGGCGTCAAGCCAGAACGCCCAACTGGGTGCGCTGCAGGCGGAGGACCAGCAAAACGACTTCGCGCTTCAGGAAGCGAACGCCAGGATCGCCTCGTACACCGCGCAGATGCAGGCGGCGGGTGCGACTTCACCGGCGCAGATCCAGGACAATCCGGTGACGCTCCAGCTCCGATCGGAGCTGACCCAACTGGAAGTCGCCCTGGCCGCCCAGCTCGCTGTCCACACGGACGCCTACCCCGCGGTCGTCGCGCTCAAGGCGCAGATCGACGCCGTCAAGAGCCGGCTCAACGTGGAGCTCCAGAAGATGATGACTACGGGGCAAGGGCAGCATACGCCGATCTACGAAGCGCTCGCGGTGAATCGCGTCGCCGCCGAGACCGACAAGATCGCGCTCGAGGCCCGGAAGCAGGCGATCCAGCAGGCGCTCACCGGAGCAGCGGCGCATCTCCCCGGCGTCGCTCAAACGCAGCTCGATGCATCCCGGCTGAACCGGACGGCCGATATCCTCACCAGCCAAGTCACGGCCCTGCAGGACCAGCTCGCGCAGGCGCGCGTGCGCGAGCAGGAACTGGAGAATCTCGGCAGTCTGACCGTGCTCGACCATGCGAACTCAGCGACGTCGTCCCCGCTCTCGGGCAAACCCTTCAAGCTGACGTTGGCGGGCGTGCTCGGGCTACTCGGCGGGGTAGGCTTGGCGTTCTTCTTGGAGTACGTGGACACTAGCATCAAGACGCCCGAGGTTGCCGAGCGGCTGCTCGGTGTGCCGGCGCTGGCGGCGATCCCACGCCACAACCCGCCGTTCGACGAGGCGTATCGGCTGCTCAGCGTCAATCTGATGGCGCACGACCCCGGCAACGACGGTGGGGAGGTCATCGCGGTGACGAGCCCGCAACCGCACTCGGGCACGTCAACCGTGGTGGCCAACCTGGCCCAGGCGTTCGCGGCGGCGGGGCAGCGAACGGTCGTTGTGGACGCGGCGCTGCGCGACCCCGTGCAACATCTCCTGTTTAACGTGGCCAACGAGAAGGGCGTCGCCGAGGCGCTCGTGGGCACCGCCACGCTTCCCGAGATCCTCACGCCGGTGAAGCCAAACCTGTGGCTGGTGACTAGCGGCACCGAACGCACACCAGATACGGGGATGCAGCTCGGCTCCACGATGATGGCGTCGGTGCTCGCGGATCTTCGGCGACGCGCGGACATCGTGCTGATCGATACGTCCTCTGCGGGCGCGTTCGCGGACGTCTACGCCCTCGCGCCGCTCGCGTCCGGCGCGCTGCTCGTGCTCGATGGAAGCCGGGCGCCGCGCGGGATCGAGGAACAGGTCAAGCTTCAATTCGACCGGCTCGGCACGCCGGTGATCGGTTCGGTCTTGAGCAAGGTCCGACCCGACCTCGTTGACAGCTACTACTATCAGGAGTACTTCTACAGGTCGCGCGCGGTGGCCAAGATCGCGCCGACGGCGGCCGCCACGAGCCTGGGGCTGCTGCTCATCGCAGGCGGGCTCACGATAGGATTGTGGCTGTGGTTCCACTCGGGCGGGAGCGCGGCACGGGCCCTCGCCCAGTCAACGACCAACGCGCCGACCATTACAACGACCACGACCCGGAGGTAGTCGTTCCGTGAATGTTGTCACCGCACCGCACCACGATGCATCGCTCGAATCGAAGATTCACGCGCGAACGGCCCGCGTTGGAGTGATCGGGCTCGGGTACGTCGGCCTGGCGCTCGCCGTCGAAACCGCCGAGATCGGGTTTCCGGTCGTAGGCGTGGAGATCGACGCGACGAAGGCCGCCATGGTGAACGCCGGCGAACCGTACATCGCCGACGTCACCGACGACATGCTGCGGCACGTCGTCGACAGCCACAAGCTGACCGCGACGACGAACTACGGCGAGCTGCGCGGGGTGGACGTCATCATCATTTGCGTGCCGACGCCGCTCACCAAGAGCAAGGAGCCGGATCTGTCCCACGTCATGGCTGCGGCCGAGGCATGCGTGCCCATGCTTCGCCCGGGGATCCTGGTCGTGCTGGAGAGCACGACTTATCCCGGCACGACGGTCGAGGTCGTCCAGCCAATCCTGGAAACCAGCGGGCTGCGGGCGGGAACCGACTTCGCGCTGGCATTCTCGCCGGAGCGGATCGACCCGGGCAACCGCCGCTACAGTCTGCGAACCATCCCGAAAGTGGTCGGCGGTGTCACACCGGCGTCGACGCAGATCGCGCGGTCGTTCTACGAACAGGTCGCGAACACGGTCGTGTCCGTCTCTTCGCCGACCGTGGCCGAGATGGTCAAGGTCTACGAGAACGTGTTCCGGAACGTGAACATCGCGCTGGTGAACGAACTGACGCTGCTCTGCGATCGGATGGGCTTGGATGTCTGGGAGATCATCGAGACGGCGGCGACGAAGCCGTACGGGTTTATGCCGTTCTATCCCGGCCCAGGGGTCGGCGGGCACTGCATCCCCGTGGATCCCTACTACCTGTCGGCGAAAGCCCGGGAGTACGATTTCCACGCCCGGTTCATCGAGCTCGCGGCGACGGTGAACGACAGCATGCCGTACTATGTCGTCTCCCGCACGACGGGGGCGCTCGAAACGATGGGGAAGACGGTGTGCGGCGCCAACATCCTCATCCTCGGCGTGGCGTACAAGAAGGACATTCCGGACGTCCGGATGTCCCCGGCGCTGAAGATCATGGCGCTGCTTGAGAAGCGCGGCGCGTCGGTGACCTACCACGACCCGCACGTGTCGGAGGTGGCGCTGACCAATCCCGGAACGATTCGCTCGGTGCCGCTCACCGACGAGGCCCTCGCGGGCGCGGATTGCGTCATCCTAGCGACCGATCACAGCGATCTCGATTACGAACGGATCGTGGCGCAAGCGTCGCTCGTCGTCGACACCCGGAACCGGCTCCGCGCCTTCCGGGCGCCCCACGTGGTTCGGCTCTGATGACGACGCCTTCGTCCCGGACCCCGGCCGCGGATTCGGCGGCGCGGGTCACGCCCGCCGGGGTGTACCGACCCGAATGAGCGGGCACGCATCGCCCGGCCGGGCACCACTCTACATCGCCCTCGGACTCGGCGCGATCGGCGCGCTCGCCGCGCTCCTGTTACCGGGCGCCCAGGCGCTGCTCGGGATGATCGCCGCGGCGGTGGCCGTGCTGGCGCTGCTCAATACGAGGATCGCCCTGTACCTGATCGTCCCCGCGATGGTGCTGTCGCCGGATCTGCCAATGCACGGGGTGGCGGTGCGCAGCGAGGATCTGATGATGGTGCCGCTCGTGATCGGCTGGCTGGCCCATCTGTGCGTCAGCAAGATGCGGCGCCAGACGCCGTTCGACCGGATTCTGATCGCCTACGCGCTCGTCGGCATCTTGGCGACCGTGTGGGGCAGCCTGTTTGGCACCGTCCATCTGCTCACGGTCAATAAATATGAAAGTTCGCCGCTCCACATGCTCAAGCGGGTCGAGTTCGTCGCGCTGTTCCTCATCGCGGCAGACACGCTGGAGACGCTCTCCGACGTGCGGAAGATGGTGTATGTACTCCTCGGGTCCATGGTCGCGTTGAGCCTGTACTCGCTGTGGCAGTACCATACCAACCAGTCGATCGCGGTCGGGCCCGAAGGCGCACCGTACCACGAGCCGGGGATGGCGTCGATGGTCGCCGTGGCGTTGGCGCTGGGGTTGATGCGCTCGTCCACGCCGACCGGCAGAGTCATCCTTGGCGGGATCATGATGTTCGCCATCGCCACGCTGCCGCTCGCGCTCGGCCGGAACTATATCGTCGCCACGCTGCTCATTCTGCTGTACGTCGGCGTGAAAGAACAACGGTGGCTGCTGTTCGCGGTCCCGGCGATCGCCGCGCTCGCCTTGCTCGTGTATCCGGAGGGTGTCGCCCACCGGATCGTGACGCTGCAGAGCGTGTTGTCACCGGACACCTCGTCCGGTCCAACCTCGACCGCATCCGCATCGGTGTTCTATCGGGCGCAGGCACCAATCTACTACGCCCTCTGGGCGCTCGGAACGTCGCCGCTGCTCGGTCTCGGGATGGGAAGCGTTCCGCTGGGGGCCATCGACAGCGAATACGTGACGCAACTCTTCTATACCGGACTCATCGGACTGGCGATTTTCGTGATCTTCAGCATGACGCTGTTCCGTGTCATTCGGGAGATGAGCCGCGCCGCGACCGATCCGGTATCGGCCGGACTGGTCCAGGGGCTCGGCTTGATCGTCGTCGGCTACGCCTTCTACAGTGTGTTCGCCGCATCGATCTCGGCAACGCACACGGGCAGCCCGTTCTTCGTGGTCGTGGCGGTGATCGGCGTCTTGTATCGCGTGCTCGTGCCGGCGTCGGTCACCGAAACGCCTCGCGAACGCATCGGGAGCCGACGATCGTACGGGGGGGAGCGTCATCCATTGTTGCTCCCCGGACCGGCTCCCGCGAACCCGTGGGGACGACTCAGGGTGCTCCGGCAGACACCGCCGCGGCCGCAGCCTGAGCCATCGCCCCCCCGTACGCGCCGCGAACTCTGGACGCCGTTGCGCAGTCGGCCGGCGCTCACCGCCCCGCGGACTCTCTCCGGACCACACGGCTAGGGCCGGCCATGAGAACAGACGGCTGGGCGCGGTCTGTGGGACGGTACAGACTGCCGGCGAGTTCTTGCAGGTGTCGGAAGCACATGGAAATGCTAACCTTGGGGGGACGTGCGTCATCGTGATTGAGGTCGTCGTCGACGGGGAACGTTCGGATCTCGCGGGATGTCTCCGCGAGTTGTGGGCCTACCGCGAGGTGGTGTGGGCGTTCGCAGAGCGGGACACGCGAGTCAAGTACAAGCAGGCCGTGCTGGGCGTCGCATGGGCGGTCTTGCAACCCTTAGTATTCCTCGGGGTATTCATCGTGGTGTTCGGACGGGTCGCCCACATCAACACCGGGAACGTGCCGTACGGCGCGCTGGCGCTGGCCGCGCTCGTTCCTTGGTTCTTCGTGCAGAGTTCCGTCTCGTTCGGCGCACAGACGCTGCTTCGGGATTCGGCATTGGTTCGTAAGATCTACTTCCCCCGCGAAGCGCCGGTGCTGGGGGCGGTGCTGAGCTCCAGCCTCGACTTCTGCATCGGACTCACCCTGGTGCTGATCCTGGAGCCGTTCCTCGGCGGCCGGCTGTCGTGGTACATGTTCTTAGCGATCCCCCTGTGGGCCATCCTTGCCGTACAAGTCACCGGCGTCGTCATGGCCTTCAGCGCGCTCAATGTTTACTACCGGGACATCCGGTACGTGATCCCCCTGGCCATGCAGTTGTGGATGTACGCGACTCCCGTGGCGTATCCGCTGGAGGTCGTGCAGGGACGATGGCGGACGCTCTATGTCGTCGCAAACCCCGCGACCGGCGTGATCGACGGCTTTCACCGCGTACTGGCCCGGGGGCTTCCCCCGGATCCGCGGCTGCTGGCGCTCAGCACCGTTGAAGCGGTCGCGATCGCGTGCGTGGGATACTGGCTCTTCAAACGCATGGAGCCGGGATTCGCGGATGCGGTGTAAGCCATGAGCTGGGCCGTTCGCTTCGAGGACGTTTCCAAGCGGTACCGCGGCATGCGTGAGTTCCATCTCCGCCACGACCTCGCGCGCCTTCGAGGCGCGCTCGTGGCGAAGCTTCGCCGGAACGCGCCCGCGCCACTGGGTCGTCTGGCCCTGGATCACGTCTCGTTTGAGGTGCCCGAGGGCGAGTCGTTTGCGCTCGTCGGCCCGAACGGCGCCGGCAAGACCACGGCGCTGAAAATGCTTACCCGGATCTCCTTCCCCACCAAAGGCCGCGTTCGCGTCCGCGGCCGCATCGGCGCCCTGATCGAGGTGGGGGCTGGCCTGCATCCCGAGCTCAGCGGTCGTGAGAACATCTGGTTGTACGGCCGCATCATGGGCATGTCCAGCGATCAAATTGCCCGCCGGTTCGATGAGATCGTCGAGTTCGCCGAGCTGTGGGACTCGCTGGACATGTCGGTCAAGATGTACTCCACCGGGATGCAGCTGCGGTTGGGCTTCTCGATCGCGAGCCACCTGGATCCCGAGATCTTCGTCGTGGATGAGGCGCTAGCTGTCGGGGACGCCGGGTTCCAGGCAAAGTGCGTCGAGCGAATGACGCAACTGCTGAGCGACGGAAGGACCCTCTTGTTCGTCTCGCACAATCTCACCACCGTTGAAGCGATCTGCCGACGCGCTGTGTTCTTGCTTGGTGGCAAGGTCGCGGCGATCGGAGATGTACGCGAGGTGTTGCGACAGTACATCGACTGGACGGAACAGATGCAAGTGCAGCGCAAGGCCGGCGGTGCCGAGATTCGCGGGCGCGGCCTGATCGTGGAGCATGTCTCACTCCACGACGGATCGGGCCGGGAGCGCTCTGTATTCGAAACCGGAGAAGCCGTGACCGTTCGTGTCCACCTGAAGGCGGAGCACGACATCCACAGCCCGTGGTTCAGCCTCGGCATCACCGACGGTCGCCCGGGGATGCTGACCGTGTGCTCCATGCTCGAGCGCAACCAAGCGTTCCACCTGTCGCCCGGGCACCACATGGTCAGTTGCCAGATGGGGCCACTCCCCCTGGGACCCCGAACGTATGAGTTGTGGATGACCGTGCGGGAGAGCGTCGGGGCGACCGAACTCGTGGATTGGACGCACGCGAGCACGTTCCGGATCCAGGTACCCCAAGAGGTCGAAGGGATCGCCGGCGTCACGGGACCCTGGCAGTTCGGCGCGATCCGTGTGCCGCACCGATGGAGTCTCGATGAGACACCGGCAGATCGCGCCATGCTTGATGCGCCGGAATTGCAGGCGGCGCCGGGAATCGTGCGACCCTGACGACTTGTCTGCGTCCTCACGGAGGGCCCTGTCCTGGCGTTTGACCCCGGTTTCCCGACGGTCGGCGGATGTCGTGGCGCCAACGGCAGACGGAGATCGATGACCGCGTGCGTCTCAACCGGCCGCGGTAACGAGACAGGCCGCATGAGACGCCCAGCCGCGGGAGCGCCGCGGAAACCGGGCCGGACCGCGCCGGCCCGGGTGCGGTGATGCGCATCTTGATGCTTTCGCCGTTCCTGCCCTCCGCCACGTCGTCCGGCGGGCGGATTCGGAACTTTCACCTGCTCCGGGGGCTCGCATCGCGGCATGACCTCACCCTGCTCACCGCCGTGAATGATGACCGCGAGTATGAGCTGGCCTCCACGTTGCAACCGTACTGCCACAAAGTCGTCCCGGTGATGGTGCCGACCCAACGACGGTCGCTCGGCGCGCACGTAACGGGCATGTTGTCGCCCGCGCCATACTACCGCGTAACGATGCACTCCCCAGCCCTCGAGGAAGCGCTCCATCGGGAAACCGAGCGGCGACGATACGACGCCGTGCAGGTCGAGCTTCTGCAGACGGCGCATCTCGCGACGCACCTCCGGGACGTCGCCAAGGTGGTCGACATGCACAATGTCGAGTCCACGTATTACCGGCGCTTGCTCCAGCACGTCCGTCCGGGTCTGACGAAGTTTCTGTTGCTCACGGACACAGTGAAGTTGCCCAGGTATCAACAGAGGATCCTGCGCGGTTATGACGAGGTCTTGGCGGTGTCCGAGGTTGATGCGCAACAACTGCGGCGGTTGGCGCCGCGGGCGAACATCTCCGTCATCCCAAACGGCGTCGACATCGACGAATTCCGCCCACAGGCGGACGACGAAGACCCCGAGGGTCTGGTCTTCACGGCAACCTTCACGTACCTGCCGAACGTTGACGCCATGCTGTTCTTCTGCCGCAAGGTCCTTCCGCTGATCCAACGCGCGGTCCCCGACGTCCGTCTGTGTATCGTAGGGCAGCACCCCGGCCCGCAAATCAAGCAGCTCGAGACCATCCCCGGAGTGAAGGTGACCGGCTGGGTCCCGGACGTCCGTCCGTACCTCGCCAAGGCGGCCGTCGCGATCGTACCAATCCGCCTGGGCTCGGGAACGCGGCTCAAGGTGCTCGAGGCGATGTCGATGGGCAAGGCGGTCGTGTCCACCGCCCTCGGAGCCGAAGGGCTGCGCGTCAGCGCGGGGCAAGACATCGAGATCGCAGACGACGCCGAGACGTTCGCCGCGACGACGATCGCTCTCCTTCGAGATCCCGCCCGGCGTGCGCGCCTTGGGGAAGCGGCGCGCTCCGCGGCGGTGACCGAATACTCGTGGTCCACCATCACGTCTCGACTGAACGCGGTGTACCAGCGGCTTCAGCTCCGTGATCGAGACTCTGCGGGCTCACGCCGATCCTCGCACGGCCCTTGACGGTTCATCTCGGCGTCCGCGATGAACCGGACGAGCCTCCGACCGGATCGGCAACCCGCATGACGGTGGAGCGTCCGACGAGGCGGATCGGCGAGGCCACGCGCTCGTCGCGACGCGCCCTCATCACGCGGGTCGCGCTCTTCGCGGTCGGTGCGGTGGGCCTGGAGCGCCCCCTTCGCACGGCACGTGTTTGGGCAGCCAGTCCGCCCGGACCGCCGAGGGCGCGGCTCGCTCGAGTCGCTCTCCTTCGTACACCGCACGGATTCGCGGGGCAATGTGCGTTGTTGTCGGTCGGCTCGAAAACCGTGCTGCTGATGGCGAACGAAGAGAGCGCCTACATGAATCAACTCGCGTTTGACGTCTCGAGGCCGGACTCGCCGGCGTTGCTTGCAGAGACGGCTCCGTTCCAGTTCTGTTGGGGCATCAGCGCCGCCGGATCGCTCGCGGCCTTCGTGTCGTCGTTGGGGGCAACGGTCGGGGTGTACAACCCGACCACGCTGGCCCGCGTCTGGCAGCGCTCCCTCCCGGCGCAGACGCATGCGGTGGCCACGGATGGCACGAACGTGTTCTTGGCGCAAGAAGGGACCAGCAACTTCCTCGTGCTCAACGGAAGAAACGGAACGACCCTCGGAGTCGGCGCGCTTCATGGCGGAACGTTCGAAAAAGTCTACGCGACCGTCCATGCCGCCGGCCATGTGTACGTCGGCGACTCGCGTCTCGGTGTGATCGCGTTCGATGTCGCGGATCCGTCGTCTCCGTCCTATGTCACGAGGTTCGGACCGGGAACGAGCAACATCGCCGCGAACAAGACCCGTGTGTGGATGTGCGACGGACCGGCGCTGCGCTGCTGGGACGTGAGCACTCCAGCGACACCCCGTCAACACGGTGTATACACAGCGGCACCGAGCCACGCCACCGGCGGGGACGGTCCGGTCACGTTCGGCAGCCCGACGGTGAACACCGCCGGGACGAGGCTGTATGTCACGTTTCAAGACGGCCCGGCCAGCGCTGGCGGCCATGTCAGCGGGTTCTATGTATTCGATGTCTCCGATAGCACGCCGCGGCCCTTGCGCCGCGTTGCCCACCAGTTCACGAATGGCAGATATGTGGATCCGGGAGCCATCGCCGTCGATGCAACCGCCGGGGTGCTTGCACTGACCAGCTACTATTACGGCGTCGAGATCTGGCGCCGCAGCACGGACGACGGATGGAGCCTCGCCAGCGCAGTGCCAACAACCGGGGAGTGCCGAGACGTCTATGTGGACACCGCAGGCAACCAAACGGTGTTGGGCCGGTGGGTGGTCACCAGCAGATCTGCGGCCGGCGCGGTCTCACACTACAACGAGATCGGGAGCCTATTCGAAGGGTGGCGTCCGTACGCGCGCGGGGCGATCCTGGTCATCGACAACAACACGGGCAGCGGATTCCCGCGCGCGTACGCGGTGTCGGATGGCCAACTATCAAGGCTCGGCGAGGTCCGTCTCGGCGGAGGGGGTGTGACCGACGCCGCGTACGACGGGGCGGAGCATCTATACGTGTGTAGCGACGGGGGGTTCGTTGCCGGACGCATTGTGCCATCGGACCCACTAAGCGTGACGCAGGTCGGTGCGCTCCCGGTCCGCCCGCGCTGGGTGATGTTGAACGGGAAGACCCAAGCGTGGGTCGCTGGTCCAAAGTTCGGCGTGGCGTGCGTCGACGTCCGCGATCCATCGTCGATGGTGGTGGTGTTCCACGACGCCGACTTGTTCAAGGACAATGGCATCTGCGGTCTCTGCGTCATCGCCGGCCGCGTCTACGCCGCGTGTGGAAGCAGCGGCGTCCGTATCTACGACCCGCGGCTCCTGAGGAGAACGGGCGCCATCATCGCGGATCCCTATTCGGGCAGGATCTTTCCTACCTGGGTGGAGCCGTACACCAGCCCCGCGACGCAAAAGCCGTACCTGTGCGTCTGTCACTACGGAGATGGGGTGTCGTACAATCCCCCCGAGGGGCTCCGGATCTACGGCTTGACCAATCCCGATGCACCGGAACTCGTCGACCACTACCCGATCTCCGACGATCCCAACTTCCGCTGCCGGGTCGCGAACGGGCGTCTCTACCGCTGCGCGTTGTGGGGCGTCGAAGAGCTGGCGCTCACCGGTCTTTAGCGTGACCGACGCACGCGGCGCGCCTCCTGCCGCGGTGGTTCTGCTGGCGTCCGCCGTGACGTCGCTTGTTCGGTGTTGACCGATCCTCGGTTCGGTCGGGCCCTCGCCGTCACCGCGTCCCTAACGGATCTGCGGGCATGTGCCCGTCGCCGCCCACCGGGACACCGCCCAGCGCAGAGCCTGTCCCGCTACGGTCACACCAGCACACGGCACGCACGGCAGCGGGACCCGAAATTCGTGTCATCTCGCGCATGATCGACGTGTGTCTCCTCCTCTCCGATCGTGAATGAACGAAGACACTCGCCTCTCCGTTGATTACCTGCATCGTCCGAGAAATCCGTCGCGAACCCACCGCCCCAGTGGTATCCTCATTTGAGGCAGGCGGCGCGGCAGGTCATGACACCGCTCGCAGTAAGATCCTGCGGGACAAGAAAGGAGCCGACTGGAGTCTGTGCGCATCGCTTCCGTTCTGGACCGGACACGTCGTCGATGGCCCTGTGCGTCCATCACAGGTCAGGACGGAGTGAGGGAAGCGAAGCAAGGATCGGTCTGCACCCGTCCGGTGGCGAAAGGTCTCCCGTGTCCATTTTCCGTCTGACGGTCGCCCTCATTTGCTTCGCCGCGCTTGCCGTTGGGTCAACGCTTGCCGTCGCCTCAGACGTCGATCGGGCCATCACGATATGGCTGCACAGCGCGATACCGAGCGTGGATGTCGGGCGCGCTGCGGCGACGCTTGTATTCTTTGGAAACGCGGCGACGATCATCCCGTTGGTGGCAGCGATCGGCCTCGCCCTGTTGGTCCTGGGTGATGAGCGACACGCGTCCGCGATGCTGGCCCTGGCGGTAGGCATGGTCGGGGCGAGTCTCGTGGTCGGTTTCTTCGGACACGTAATCGTTCATCCCGGTCCGCCTAACGCCTTGAGGCTTCTGCAGTTCCGGCGGCCGGCAGACGACTTGCGGGTATCGGCGGCTTCGATCGCCAACGCCGCGGTGCTCGTGGCGGTGGCAGTGACGGTCATGTTGCTGCTCGTCGTCGTGCGGGACAGGCGGCGCCGACCGACATCGTTGTGGCCGGCCGCCGCCGTGATCGCCATTGGAGCGACTGTGGTGCTGCTCAAGCACTTCGCCATCGGCGTGCCGCGGGCGCTGATTGCCATGATGAGGGACTATGCGGCCTACGGATACCCGTCGGGCCACGTCACAAGGATGACGCTCCTCGCGGGCACGGCGCTGCGTCGGACCCCGGCCGTCGGCGCGATCCTCGTGACGGCCATGATGGTATCGCTCGTCGACCTCGGCGATCATTGGACCTCCGAGGTGTTCGGGGGGCTTTGCTTAGGCTGGGCGTGTGTCGAAGTTTCGCGGGGAGTCTGGCAACGGATCGCCGAGATTCGGTGGCTGCGCAGGCCCTGACGGGAGGTCCGCCCCCGACACGGTCACGGTACCACTACCGATGGCCGCGTGTGTTGAAGCGAGATTCTGCGCCAGTTCAGGATGCGGGGTCGGCTCTTCTCTTGACAGTGATCCGCGGACGATCACATGGGTTTTCCCATTCTGTAGCCAGCGTCGCCAACCTCACCATCGCCTCTGCCCGGCGCGGATGGCGGCCCGCACCGCGCTCCGCAAGCCGGATTCTCTCGCCGTCGCGACAAAACTGCGCCAGAGCCACGACACCATCCGTCTATCGGAGTCGCGGGCCCATGCGACAATCGCCCGGCTCAGATAGAAGGCTTGGGCGAGACCGCGAGCCGGCTTCGGATATCTGTCTTCCAGGAACTGGCCGGTGGTGTAGAGCAGGAGACTGCGCAACTCGGGGCCCGTCGCGTCAAGATAGGGTCGCAAGATCCGAAGATGGGCTTCACGCTGCCTCCCGCTGCCCGTGATCGTCCTACGATGCGCACGGTACCAGAAGAGCGCCTCCGGCACGACCTCAAGCTTCGTGCCCGCGAGCGCCGCCCGGGCGAAGAATTCCCAGTCCACTCCTGGTACGCCATAGTCCTCGGAAAACCCGCCCACGCGAAGACACGCGTCGCGCAGGACCAGCGCATTCGCGTCGCCAAATCCACAATGAAACACTCCAAAGGCAAGTGCTGCGCCGAGTGCGACGTTCCGCTTGGACGGTCGGGTGGTCGCGTCCGGGGCATCTTCCCCCGAGAAGACGTCCGCAAAACACGTCAAAATTTGCGCGCCTGTCCGCTCCGCCACGGTGACGAACGTGGCGATTTCGCCCGGCTTCGCATAGTTGTCATCGTCCATAAAGAGAAGATACTTCCCTCGGCTGTGTTTGACGGCCGTGTTGCGGGCTGCGCCTAAGAATCGATTCTCCTGTCTGATAAGGGGCCAGCCTCGCGCGGCAAACTCTGACTCAAGCTGCCGCACGTAATCGACCGCGTCGGCGTCCGTGCTCCCGTCGTCGACGAGAACTACTTCCACGTTAGGATATTCCTGAGCCCGAATCGATGCCAAGGCCTGCGCGAGATATCTCGGGCGATTGTGGTGGGTCAGGCAGACCGTCACGAGCGGAGAAGACGGCTGCGGGGACGCGGCGGCGCCCCCACCCTCCAACGGTGGACGCAGGAGTTCATGCCACTTCGTCCAGGCGTGTGCGTTCGTGTCCACGCTTACTCCTGGACGCACCGACCGCATGCCTGCGACAGCCACCTGCGCCAATCGGTCGGCGAGGTGCCCAGGCAGCGGATCGAAGCAGGCACGCGGGCGATCCACCTCGCTCACGAGTTCGGGAATCCCGGCCACCGCGGGGACCAGGAGCGGGGTGCCGGTCGCCAGGAAGTCAGACAGGTGACACGGGATGCCACACGCGGATGGGCCCATGACCGCGATTTGCCCATCTGCCACCAGATACGCTCCAACGTCCGCCCACGTCCGGCAGGCGCGTGTGCGTACGGACCACTTCCAGCGTTTGGCGCGACGCGCGACATTCCGGAGCATGTCCTCCTTTTGCGAACCCGCGGTGTTGATGAGGAACATGACGGTCACGTCCGGGCGGGACAGTTGACCGATTCGGTCGAGCGCGTCGCAAAAGAGCGCGAGGTCGGTCTCCCAGGAGATCGCGAAGACGATTTCACGGGGCGGTCGCGGCGCATCCTCGGGTCGGCCGTTGGGGGTCGCGGTACCCGCACCGGTCGCGACGTACGTGTGATCGGGCAAGCGCCAACCGGAACGGTCCAACCAGGACAGCAAATACTGGCTTGAGGCTACGACAGCTTGCGCCAGCGAGAGGCTCTGACGCTCCATAAAATCCGCGATTATCGGTTCGACACCCCCGAGCGGGAGGAAACCGCCGGCTTGCGCCCACAGCGTGGGCCCGTAAGCGTCGATGACGAACGCTGTGTTACCAAACGCAAGCCCCTGATGTTTGGCTAGGACACTGTAGTAGGCGTAGCCGCCCCGGTCCGCGAAATGGACCGTGTCGAATTGCTGACCGCGCAGCCACAGAAAGATGCGATAGGAAAGGCCGTTATTCGCATACGCCCCGACCGCGAAAGCCGTATCCGCGGGCAGGAGAACGACTTGGATCCCCCGACTCTTCCCGCGCTGCATGCGTTCGGCGAATGCGCCGGAGTCCGTCCCGTCCGCGGTAGGCAGGAGCAGGGTCACGAGATGTCCGGCGCCGGCCAAATGATCCGCCAGTGTCGTGATCCCGAGTACGGCGTCCTCGGCGAATCCTTGCCCGTCGTCGACCGGCGCGACGAGACATACCTTGAGCGGGGCGCGCGGGCTCGCGTCTCGGTCCTGCGCAGGCGGCGCCTCGCTGCGGGACTGACCGATCACGTCCACAAGATGGGGAAACTCGCGCACGACTCCGCTCCTATCGCCTTGCCAGCAATGGTGTTGCCAGTTGCTCCCACCGGCTTCCAGAGTCCGCGTGAGACCCAGGCAACCCGTGTTCGGACTCCGTTCGTCTCTCGCTGGGTTCTTTCCGCCGAGATTCCGTCAGAGCGAACCGGTCCGGCCGGCCGCACATCTCTGGCCAAGGACGCGCTGCAACGGCGACCGAATCCCCGGACCGTCTTCCCGCGTCCTGCCGGTACATGCGGCGGCTATACTCTCGGCTACCCGACCGATGGCAGATTCCAGATACGCTGAACGGCATCTTCCCATGCCGACTTGAGCGATTCGGCCCGTCGCCTCCCGCTTGCTCCCAATTGTCGCGCCACCTCCCGTTGGACGAGCAGTCGGACCAGCGCATCGGTCACGTCGTTGACGTCGACCGGATCCACGAGGAGCCCGGTCACCCCGTCGGCCACGGCATTCGCAATCCCGCCGCTGCGGCCTCCGACCACCGGTTTCCCGCAGGCGCCGGCTTCAAGAAACACAATGCCAAACCCCTCGACGCCGTCGCGAGTGTTGAGCGCACGGCTTGGCATGGCGAACACATCACACGCCGCGTAGAGGAGCGGTAGCTGGTCCTCGGCCACGTAGCCAGCAAACACAACGTCCCCCTCGCACCCGACGTCAACGGCGAGTTTGCGCAGCTTCTCCTCCTGAGGCCCGGTCCCCGCGATCACGTACACTGTTGGACCGGCACGCTCCTGCACGCTGCGGAGCGCCCGGATGATCATGTCGTGCCCTTTTCGCTCCACGAGGCGTCCCACCGTGAGGATAGTCCGCTTCCCATCAAGATGGTACTTGACTCGCGTCTCCTGCACGTCCAGGTCCGGGCGGAACCGATCAGTCTCGACGCTCATGGTCAGCAGTTCAACATGGGAATTGCTCATGCCTAAGGCCTCGAAGTGCCGCCGTGTGAACGTGCTGTTGACCACCATGAGGCACGCCTCACGAACGATCGCCCGTGCGACAGTCCGAACGAGCCGAAAGCGCATGTAAGGCGCCATCTCTCCGCCATGCAAATAGAGAACGTACGGCGTCCCGAGCCAGCGCTTGAGCGCGATCCCGATCAGTCCCAAGTGCAGATGCGCAATGTGAATGACCTGCGCCCGCTCGCGGCGCGCGATGCGCGCGGCATAGATCACGAGAAGGGCGATTTGCAGCAATCGGCCCAGAGGGTGAGTGCCGCGGGGAACGCGTCGGCGGACGATTCGATAGCGCTGCCGAACATCAAAACGGTGAGCCTCGGGCACCTGCGGGGTAAGTACCACCACGCGATCCGGTGGCACGGCGGTGCACACGCGTTCGTACCATCTCGCCAGCCCCCCAATAACGGGCGGAAAGTCATCGGTAATCAACAGGACTTTTCTCATGCTCACAGCCTCTCGGTCCCTCAGCGATCCCGTGTCGTTGCGCGCACACTCTGCAGCGGGTCGACAATCACCGCGTAACCCGAACCATACCACAGGGCTTCACCACGACATGGGCCGCCCTGATCACTTGCATTCCCCTATCCTCTCCGAAGGACGACATCCAGTCTGCGCCGTCCGGCGTCAAGGTATAACCCCTCACAACCGTCTCGCGATTCCGCAACGCGCGCGCAACCGCCATGCGGCAGCACAGCAGCGGCGGACTGCCAAATGCGGCTCAACACGTCCGATGCAACGGATCGTTGCCGCATGACACAGCCGAGCGGGAGTGGCGGAGCGAGTCGTTGTCATTCGCGCTCTCCCGACTCGTGCTCCAGTGCGCGGATCTTCCCCTGTGCCGTCCGGGGAAGTCGCGGCGTGGCTTCGACGGTAATGGGATAGCCGAGCTGACGCGCCGCGTCCTCCACATCATTCACCTCGATCCGACCAATGTCGCCGAGCTCAATCTGAAGGACCAGGGCGGACGGATGACGCTGGATGAGCCGCGCGCTCGCGAGATGCTCCGATCCCTTGACCAAGGCCAGAAGTCGATCGATGACCACTTGCGCAGGCACTCGTTCGCCCCTCAACGAAAGCTGATCGTCGACCCGTCCAAGGACGCGAATCGTGGGGAGCCCCCGGCCGCAAGGACAGGGGTCCGTGCCGAGCGCAGCCAGGTCGCCCACTTCGTAGCGAATCAAGGGGACCAGCGGGTTCCGTAACCCCGTGACCAGCACCGTGCCGGGACGGTCGGAGGCCTCTGCTGCGCCGATTGCTTCGACGAGCACGCTTTCAGCCGCGACGTGGAGCCTCCCTTCCGGACATTGGAATGCGATCGAGCCGACCTCACTGCACCCATACTCCTCAACGACCGGGCTCCCAAACGCGCGCTCGATCAGCTTCCGCTGGAATCCGTACAAATGCTCCCCAGAGGTCACGATCAGGCGAGGCCCGCGCCCTCGCGCCGAGCGTCGACGGACCAGGTGCTGCGCGAGGCGCGCCAGCGCCGAAGGATACCCGTAGATGAACGCGGGTCGAAACGCCTCGATCCGCGTCAGTGCCGCGTCCGCGCGTTGATCGAAGGCATCATCGACTGGCCACGTCAGCCAGTTGAGGGCCCGGTCCTTCACCAGCCTTGCAAGCGCCTGGATCCGACCTAGCCTGCCGGAGGAAAGCAAGACGGCGCCTCGATCCCCGACGTCCACCCCCCACCACTGGAGCCCCCGCCATTGTCCGGCCATATACCAACAGTAGGCACTGCGGTCAAGCGGGATTCTGAGAGGGGCCCCCGTCGAGCCTCCCGTCGTGCGCCAGGCATAGGCCCGGGCTGACAGTTGACCGTCGAGAGACGAACTAATCTCCGATCGGTGTAGCGGAGGAACGAGCGACCATTCGAAGGACGTGTCGATGATGTCGCCGCCAAGCCCGGACGTTTCCAACTTCCTGCGGTAGAACCCGAACTGAGAATAGGCATTTCGGAGAATCTGGCGAGCCCGGCTCACCTGCCGGTCGTGAATCTCGAGAGGGGCCAACCATTGCTCCGCCTGAAGGATGGGGAGAACGATCTGAAGCTGCCCGCCCAAAAGGAGCCCTCTCAGCATGTTCCGCGCAGACACCGTCACCACACAGGACCCCTACACTCCACCATATACGTCAAGTATAGAGCATGTCTTGCGGGAGGAACGAGCGGCGCCCGTTCCGGGCCCTCGCGGCATGCGGCGCCCGAGGGGAACGGGCGGGACCGGCCGACGCTCAAGCGTGCCCACGATGGTGAGCCATCCCAGGGAGGCGAAGTCGTCTCGACCCATCCCGACGACCTTGGGCGCTTCCCGCACAGCACGATCGCCCTCGAGACACCGGGGGCAGCATCCGCATCGCAGGCAGGCATCGCGTTGTCCGGACCCCTAAGGAGGTCGAACAGCGTCTGCGGCCATCAACCCGTCGGGCTCGCCTGCTGTGCTATGGATACCCTGCGATCGCGAGTTTCTCGACTCCCCACAGGGGACACCGATAAATGGCCCCGTTCAGGTACCGTGCGCGAAAATTAGGGGAGCTGTCGTCCGGGGCGCGTGCAAAGAGGGTCGGGGAATCCGGGTTCCGTCGAAGATCGAAGAGATACACGCCCTCATTGTCAAAGCGCTGTATGCCATCTCCGTAGTGGGAGAGCACCAGGAGGTCGTCGTTGACCTTGTCCAGGAAGGTCGCGAAATACCCGGGGATCGAACCACTCGCGGCCATCGTTGCCGGGTTGTAGATCCGGACGCTCGCGCTGCCGCATCCGACGTAGATGCGGTTTCGAGCGGCAACGACGGCACAGTGGCCACCGTTGGTGGCGTATGAGAAGCTATCTTGACGCAGGAGCCTCGGGGACTGTGGCGTGCTAACGTCCACTGCCACCACGCCGCATTTGTCCCCAGTTCCCCACAACACCGATCCGTGCAATCCAATCGCCCGTACGACGGCGGATGTGTTGCCAGCCGCACCGGGAATGGCAAGAGCGCCGATCTGGGTCAAGCGATACCCATCTGCGGCGGAGCCAACCGAATACACGACGACCCCGGTCGTCCCGCCCTGATAGAGGTACGTGCCATCAAACGCCAGGGCCCAACTGTGTTCGTCGTCCCAGAAGAACGACTTTCTCGCGATCGTGCCCCCCGAGAGCGCCCATCCGGTGATACCTTGATTGCCAGCCCACCCTCCCGGGCACAACACGAGGCCGTCCTTGAACCGGATCCAGCCTCCTTCGTGATAGGGCCCGTCGTAGTACGTTGTCAGTCGGTTCCCGCTTGGATCGTAGGCGCCGATCAGGTAATCCCCAAACGAATAGATATAGCCTTGGGCATCGACATAGACGTCCCGGGATTCACCAGCCGTCTGCACGACACTCAGCGGAACGATGTTGTCGCCGGCCACCGCATGCAACCGGACCCCGAACCAGAAGTACGTGACCGCCACAACATCCTTTGACGAAACGGCCAATGCCGTAGGAACGGCGCTCTGGGCAGGGAGCTTCCACTCGTTCGTCTGCAGGAGCCCCGGGGTACTCCCACTCGAGTCAAACGCCGCAAGGCCGGCCGACGTCCCGGCGCTTGTTGAATGCCCGTCGACGCTCGCGGCCTGGTACAGTGCGTAGAGACGCGTGCCCGCACGGTTTGCGCTCACCTGGCCGTAGCTGGTGACCACACGCGCCCCAGCCGTGCTGTGCGTGCCCATCAGCTTGGGTGAGGCCGGTGCCGAAATGTCCCAGCAGTGTATCTCGCTCGATTCGCTCACCCACAGCTTCGTCCCGGCGGTAGCCAGATTCCCGAGGGATGGAATCGTTCCGCGCAGCGCCGGGGCGGTCGGATTGGAAACATCGAACAGGAAGACACGATTGACGCCGGCGACCGCAACGGCGAGGGTCTTCACGCGCTCGTTGAAAACGGTGCTATAGATCGTCTGCGCCCTTCCACCATTTGACCAGTCGGTCTGGTCCAGGGTGATGCCACCGCGTTGGTCTCCACGCGCATCAAGCACAACTACACGGCCGGGGTTGGACTCCAGCGGCACGTAGACGTACTTGCCGTCTGTGGCGATCGCATGGCCGCGCGACGGCATGCGTTGGGTCCAGGCGATCTTCCATGTCGACGGATCGACCCGGCTCACCGTCGTGTTGCCGAGCGAGGTCGAAAAGACGAGCAACCCATCCTTCTGCGCGACTGCCCAAGCCTGGGTGGTCGGACCGCCAAGCCCACCGGTAATCGACGGACGGCTCGGGACCTTTGCGTCTATCCGAATGGCAGCGGTCGAGTCAGACTCTTCATTGGCGACATAAAGCGCCGTCCCGTCATCACTCCACGCGAGATTGGCAGCCATTCCCTGCCCGGTGATGAAGCTCTGTTGAAGCGTGAGCTTTCCTGCGCCCGACGCGCTCTTCGGGGCGACCGAAGCGAGCACGCCCGACGCGATGTGCCGCGGATCTACACCGGAGATAGGTTTGCATGCTACGCTGGCTGCTCCGACGCCAACGGCGCCCGCGAGCGTGGCTCCGAGGCGCAGAAGAACCCTCCGACTGAATGCGACTCCGCGAACGGTCCCTATCGGCAATTTATGCATCGTCCCTCACTGCGTGCCGACTCTCCTTTTGCAGGGTTTTGAACGGAGAAGCGCCACGCCTCCACCCTGCGGGCGTTGGCGCGATATCTGCCCGCGCTCCGACCTCGACAGTGCCGCACACCGATAGCCGGATCGGGTGAATCGACGTTGCACGGTCGAAGAAGTCACAGAACCGAAAACGGGACATCGGAGTGAATCGAGCATGCATGTGCGCGCGGTCGATCCCTGGATCTCGTCAAAGAACCCAAACACGCAGGCGCCGCCTCGCTCAGGTCAACGTACGGTGGATTCGAACAACGTCGATGCCTCGGGCACAACGTTCATTTGTGCTGTCGAGCAGACGACTGCACACGCAACCATGCTGGATTATATCACAGAAGGTCGGCAGACATGATCCCGCCTTCTCCGGATTGTAGTAGTTCAGCAATAATGTCACCCCCTAACAGTTCCGTGACTATGTCACCCTGGGACTATGACCAGGGAGACGATCATGTTGAGTCAGAAGGATCAACAGCGCGTGCAGGTCCTGACACAGGTCCATCGGGGCACGGT
>DATGJN010000072.1 GCA_035295165.1 bacterium | reverse complement strand
GATGCGCTCGGCCGCGATCGCCCCGGCCTGATCGAAGTGCCGCTCGGCGAGATGCCCAACCCCTGGCCGGTGATCCGGGCAGGGTCGCGCGAATAGTGGCCTGCACCGCCGTGTGGGTTTGGCCAGCGCGGGACCATCATGGGAGGGTGCCGTGTGCCTCTGCAGTGCACTCCGCGTTACTGGTGCGCCACCGGCCCCTCCCACGACATCTGATTCACCCGGAACTCATTGACCATCTCCAGTGCTTGAAGCTGCTTTGTAGCATCATACAGTCGGCGGGTGATCCTGCAACCAGAATCGGGCGATTTCATCGCGGCGGGCGATCCATACGTTGCCGCGCTGCCTCACGTGGCGAATAAACCGATCAATGGCAGTGGCTCGCGCCGGACGTCCGGAAATGCGGCAGTGAAGTCCAACCGACATCATCTTAGGCGTCCGCTCTCCCTCGTCGTGTAGACGATCGAACGTTGCGGCCAGGTACTGGAAGAAATCTTCCTGTGTTCCGAATCCGGGGGCGCTGAAATACCTCCCGTCGTTGCTATCAGCCGCATACGGGACAACTAGCCAAAACTTCCCCAGCAGCGGCACGTAGTATGGCAACTCGTCATTGTATGCGTCGGAATCGTAGAGAAAGCCTCCTTCCTCCATCAGAAGCCTCCGCGTCCGTTCGCTCGGACCGTATCGACAATACCACCCCACGGGTCTTGTACCAACGCATCTTTCAATGGCTGCAACCGCCGCCCGAATCTCGAGGCGCTCCTCGGTTTCCGTCATATTAAAGTGCTCGCCCCACCGATACCCGTGGCTGCACGCTTCATGTCCGAGTTCTCTCAACGTCGAGCCGACTGCGGGGTTTCTCTCAAGTGCTCGCCCAGAGGCGAAAAACGTGGTCTTCACGTCGTGCTTCGCGAAAACGTCGAGCAAGCGCCAGACGCCCACTCGGCTCCCGTACTCGAAGTTGGACTCCGCCGCCAGATCACGAACACCCTCGGGCATCGGGTATCGGATCTCCCCGAACGCCTCGCTGGTTGGGTCACCATCTAATATGCTGCGTTCTGCTCCTTCCTCGTAATTGACTACGAAGCTCACCACGACGCGTGCTCCGTCAGGCCAGCCGACCGATGGCGGATGTTGTCCATAGCCAACGAAATTTCGCTCGCGCCCGTCTTTAAGCACAATTACCCCTCCGCCACCGGACGGCACACTTCATGCGAGCTAGGATGCGAAGTGCGCATCGTACCATTCAGGATAGTAGCGGTATACATCGTACCGTACGCCCTTTAACGATGCTTTGGCACCGTCAACCTGGAGGAGATTAAACAATGGCAGTGTGGCCGCCTGTTCCATGATGGTCATCTGCACCTTATGGTACATTTCCAGGCGCTTCGTCTGGTCGAGAGTAGCGCGCGCCGTATCGAGCAGCTGGTCCACTTCCGCGTTCTTGAAGTGCCCCATGTTCCAGCCACCGATATTCTTTGAATGGTAGTGCACAGTCAGAATGTCCGGGTCGATGCCCCGCCACTCCATGAAGGTCATATTGCTCTTCCCCTCACGCGCTAGCTCTTCGGAAGCTGGCAACGCCATCGTCTTGATATCGAGGCCAATTCCGACCGCTTTGAACATCCCCTGCATCGCCGTCAGCATTGATACGGTTACCGGGTCGGCTTTCACATCGCACACCATTTGACAAGCCTTTCCATTCTTGACTCGGATGCCGTCACTCCCCAACTTCCAGCCAGCTTCTTCCAGTACTTGGCGCGCCTTTGCCGGATCATACCTGTACAGCTTCTCAACGGCCGGATTGTAACCCCAGACGACCGGCTTCAGCGGACCCCACGCGACTGGGGATGTTCCGGCTGTCGCAATCTTGCTGAGGATTGGCTTGTTGACAGCGAACTGCATCGCCTGGGCGACTGCAAGGTCGTTCGTCGGGAATAGTTGCCGGTTGATCAAGAACATAACAGGGTCGCCAGCGTACATGTTCTTGAAGACCTGGAACTTGGGATCGCTCTCCACGCTTGCCACATTCACTGCGGGGATGCGGTAGATGAAGTCCGCCTCACCGCTTCGCAATGTATCAAGCCGCGTTTGATCCTCCAAAATAATTCGGAAGACGAGGGTATCGAAGTAAGGAAGCCCCTTGTGAGCGACCAGTTGGGAACTGTTTACGTACTTGTCGTTCCGAACGACGGTGACGTGATCACCCCGTACCCACTCTTTGAACACATACGGCCCTGTGCCGACGGGATGGTTGCCGAAATCCTGGCCGTACTTCTTGACAGCGGTCGGGGATACGATCCCCAACACTACATCACCAAGGTTCGGAAGAAAGGGCACGTAGGCTTCCTTGAAATTGAGCTTAATGGTTTTCGAGTCTATGACTTGGCTCGACTCGTAAGGGCCTAATTCTGAGATGGCGGTCTGAGCCTTTGTTTCGGGATTAAGGATTCGATCAAAGGAAAACTTGACCGCCTCCGCGTCAAATGGTGTGCCATCGTGGAACATGATGCCCTCGCGTAGTCTGAACGTCCACTGTTTGCCGTCGGGCGATACCTTCCAATCGGTCGCCAAACGGGGATGAGGCTTGCTGTTCTGGTCAAACTCGACCAGCGTTTCCACCACGTTTTTCAAAACTACGATCCCCGGAATGTAGGTCGCCGCCGCAGGATCAAGGGTGTTGGGCTCAAGAAACATGCTCGCAGTTAACTGCCCACCTTGAATTTGTGTTGCGGCAATCCCGGGCTCTGGGCCAAACAAGCCCCTTACTGCGGTAGCGGCAACGCCGAACGCCACTCCTCGCTTAAGGACCTCACGACGACTCCACCGTTCGGCTGAACTTGGCCGTCCCTCAGTTCCTCGCATGAATGCTCCTCCTCTCCGCGGTCTCGCCGCACGCGCGTCTTACTTGAGTCGAGGGTCGAGAGCGTCCCTGAGTCCATCGCCAAATAGATTGATCGCCATCACAGTAACCATGATCGCCAGGCCCGGGAAAATTGTGATCCAAGGCGCTGTTTCCAGGTAGACGCGGCCGTTGGCCAGCATGTTCCCCCACTCGGCAGTGGGAGGCTGCGCACCGAGCCCTAGGAAGGACAATGCAGCCCCTGTGATAAGAGTTGCGGCGAGTCCGGTAGTGATCAGCACCATGATCGGTGCGAAGATATTTGGGAGAATGTGTCGTACGACGATGCGCGTCGGCGAAGATCCGACTGCCCGAGCACCAAGAACATACTCGACTTCTTTGGTAGCAAGAGCGCTACTCTGGGTCACCCGAGTGAATTGCGGGATCGAAGCTATGCCCACAGCAACCATAACCGGAGTGATACCCGGCCCGAGCATCGAGACTACAGCGAGCGCTAACAGGATCCCGGGGAAAGCAAGCATGACATCCATCGCGCGCATTATGAGTGACCCGATCGAGCCTTCGTAGTAGCCGGCCACTAATCCGAGAGCGACGCCGATACCGGCTGCGATTGCTACAGCAACGAAACCCATACTAAGAGAGATACGCCCGCCGTAGAGGACGCGTGCCAACAAATCGCGCCCCTGCTCGTCAGTCCCAAAGAGATGCGCGGGGCCTGGTGGTGCCAGCATTGCCGTGAAATCGAGCGCATCCGGTTGATATGGTGCCACAATCGGAGCGAGCACGGCGCTCAGCACAACCATGACAAACACCACGCCGCCGACGAGGGCCGCACGATTCCGGGTGAGGCGACGTCGAAACACCCTAAAACGCCCCCGTGTAGGCTCCCGGTCAACGGTCCGCTGCTCCGCAGTGCGGAGAGTTCCAACGCTCAAATCACGGCCTCATTGATAGTGTATGCGAGGGTCCAGCCACGCATACGAGATATCGATCATGAGATTCAACGACACGTAGATCAGAGCGGCAAGAAGAACAACTCCTTGCACAAGAAAATAATCTTTGTACAGGATAGCCTCGACCGCGAGACGGCCGATGCCCTGTCTAGCAAAGACCGTCTCAACTACGACCGCCCCACTGAGTAATCGGCCGGCATTCAACCCCACTAGTGTAACAATCGGGATCATAGCGGCCTTAAGCACATGACGAAAAATGACCGTACGTTCGCTCAGGCCTTTTGCGTATGCTATGCGAACGTACTCTTGGCGGAGTACCTCAAGAACGCTGGATCGGACCATTCTGGAGATGAAAGCCGCCGCATCGTAACCTAGAGCAATCGCTGGCAAAACGAGCGCTTTCCATCCGGCTCCACCAACGATGTGGACCCAATGTAGGCGCACCGCGAATAGGTAGATCAGCAACAAGCCCGACCAGAACATCGGGATCGAGAGGCCGCCCAGCGAAAATAACATTGCCAGGTTATCAAGCCAACTATTATGTCGGATCGCCGCGACCAGCCCCAACCCCCCTCCAACGGCGACCGCAAACAGCATTCCGGCGCCCGCCAGCTCCAACGTCGCAGGGAGTTGTTCTATGATCGAGGTCGTGACAAGACGATTGGTATAGAACGAGCGCCCCAGGTCGCCCCTGAGGGCCTTGTCCACGAAGTCTCCATACTGCACGACGAGCGGACGATCGAGTCCTAACTCGTGACGGATGCGCTCTTCTTGGGCGGGAGTAAGGGCCGCAAAGGACCGCACCGCGATGAGTTGAACAAGATGCCCCGGGACTGCATGAATAATGGCGAAGACTAACACAGACACGCCGAAGAGGACCGGGACGGTCGCGCCGAGCCGGCGTACGATGTAGCCTACCATGGTGCGCCGTTACTCTTCAACGCCTACTCCGCCTCAACGTCGACCCACCGCTGTTCATCCAACGACTTGCGGATGGCCCCAAGGACGCGTTGTGCAGCTAAGCCGTCGTCAAAACTCGCTCCAGATACCCGTCCAGCTCGCACGTCATCTACGAAACTGGCGTCGAGGCGCGCATTGTAACGAGCGAGTAGACCTAGCGGGTGGACGCCGGTGTCCGTCTTGGGGTCAAACGGCGGCTGGAACTCAAAGTCCACCCGAGGTTCAGGAGCGTCGATGGTTGACACAATGAGTTTCTCGCTTCGACGAGTCGTCGGGTCGAGCTGCCAAGCCAAGGATCCATTACTGCCGTATACGCGGATTCCGCCACCACCGATTGGTAGGGACGCCCACCCAGCGCGAAATAGAGCCTCCCCACCGTGGCGGTACGTTGCGATCCAAGAGGTCGCATCATCTACATCGACTTGACGTTGCAGCCCATCGCGTGATCGATGTGGAATAAGAGTGAGACCGTGGGCAACCACACTTGCAATCGGTCCCCCGAACCACAGAGCGAGGTCGATGCTGTGTACCCCATACTCAACAAAAACTCCGCCGTTAGCACGGGACCGCTCCATCTTCCAATGGAGCGGCTTGGTCGAGTCGATGAACTGCGCATTCACGACCATGCTTTCAAACAACTGAACTTCTCCAATGACACCATCTTCGACGAGTTTCTTCATTCGTTCGACGACTGGTGAATAGCGGAACAGAAACCCTACTTTCCCGACACGTTCTCGAGCATGTAGGGCAGTGACCATCTCACGAGCATCTACAGTAGCGTAGCCGAGTGGTTTTTCACACAGCACATGGGCACCAGCATTGATCGCCATGAGCGCGACGTCCCGGTGCGTGTCCGTCGGTGTCGCAATGACGACGGCATCAACGGAGCCAACCGCTCGAAGCATCTCTCCAGCATCGGCATGTGCGTGTTCGATCCCGTACTCGCGGGCAAGCGGCTTTATGGTGTCGAGCTGGGAGTCGGCTAACCCGACGACGCATACGTCATCCATCGACGCGAATGTGGGGAGGTGCGTCCTTGCCCCCCACATCCCAACGCCCACAATCGCTACACGGATCTTTCTGTCAGCGCTCATGTATCTCACGCGATTCCGACCGCCCGACGACCTGAAAAGCCCAGTCGTCGAGAGATCCCTTGTGCTGCTTCAATCACGAGCTGGGAGAATTCGCGGATGCGCTGCTCAGAAAAGTCTTCCTGATATCCCGCGATCGAGATGCTAGCGCAGCAACGGCCCTCCGCGTTGAAGATCGGCGCACCCACCGCGTAGACCGTTGGATCGACCTCGCCGCGGTTCACCGCAAACCCGAGCTTGCGGATCTGTTGCATCTGATCCCAGAACGTACTTCGGTCGGGCACGCTATTCGGTGTTTCTTCCAGATAAGCGGCGATCTCGTCATCACGAAGATGCGCGAGCAAAGCCTTGGCAGCCGCTCCCCGGTGCAGTGGCGCCCGATGCCCAATCCAATCAAAGCTCGGGAGCATGTCCGACGGCAGGACGTGATTGATATTGAGGATTTCGTGCTCAAGCCTGACCGTGAGGTTGGCCGTCTGGTGAGTAAGCTTGACGAGATCTCTTAGGAATGGTTCAGCGACCTTGAGGACCTCGAGATGACTGAGTACGCTGCCCGCCATAGCGACGTTCGCAAGTCCGAGTCCGTAGCGACCATGAGACGTTCGTTGTACCAACGCGGCGCGTTCCAGTTCGGTAAGCAAGCGCAACGCCGTGCTCTTGTGAACGTCCAAGTGCGCGGCAATGTCATTTAATGCCGCACCCGCTGGCTGATCCGTCAGATAGCGTAAGATACGGCAAGACCTGTGAACTGACTTGATCGATCGAGGAGCTCGCAGTACGGATCTCGTGGCGTCTTGTCTGGCCATTTATCTCCACGCAATGATCGATGATGCGCAAATAGTACAATGAAGATTTAGTTTTTGTCAACATACCCACTAAAATCGATCAAATGTTGCACAATGGGCGCGTTTACTTACGAACCCCGACGGCACGCCGCGCAACGACACGGGACGGAACCGCGCAAGATCCGGCTCAGTGAATTCATCACCGATGAGACTGCAGGTCAAACGCCTGACCGCCCGACTTATCCTGCAAATCCTTACCCGTGGCCTCGCATCGGCCCGGTATGGCGCATCAGTGAGCCCTAGGTCACGAGCGCCGCGATCTGCTCTTTTGACAATCCCCGGAGCCCAAGCGCTTCGGCAGTCCGCCCAATGCCCAGGGCCACGGCGACGGCGGAGCCGCTGCTTGACCCGCCTGGCGTATACCCGCGCCGCCATGGATTCTCGGCAGGCGGTAGCCGGCTCTGGCTTAGCGCGACCGCCTGCCACGCGATTCCGCTGCCGACGTTGACCTTACCGAGCAACACAGCGCCCGCGTCCCGGAGGCGGTCCAGACACGCGGCGTCGCCTTCCGTTGGTGCGTGCGTCCGGAGCACAGCAGCCCCGACCGTCGTCGGCGTGCCACGCATTAGAAACGCATCTTTGACGCTGACGGGGACACCGTGCAGTGGCCCAATCAGTCTGCCGCGCCGCACGTCGTCGTCGGCCCGGGCCGCCGCGACGAGTGCGTCCTCTTCCAGCACCGTGATGAAGACGTGATGTGCGCCATCAAGCTTGTGGATGCGCTCAAGGCAGGCGCCAGTGACCTCGATCGAGGTTACGGCTCGGCTGCGAATGAAGCCGGCCACCTCCTCGACCGAAGCCTCTTGGAGCAGGTCAGCCACGCCGTTCATGAGGCCAGGGGTGGTCCAACGCGAGAACGCATGCTGTTAGACGGCGACAACGTACCCTTCGCGCCTGGGGTCAGCACCGCCCACGAAGACCCGCCGCTCCGGGTCCCGCATCGCGACGCAGACCCCGCCGGCTGACCAGGACCACTTCGGCCACCGGTCTACATCGTGCCCGTATGCACGCAGTTGCGCCGTCGCATCCTCTGGTACATCTGCTTCCAAGCGCAACTTACCAGGTTCGTACTGATGCGGGAATGCACCTTGCGGGAACGAGTACGAGGCGAACCGCGCGTGTTCCACCGCTTGCTGAGGGTTCATGTGCCAGATCAGTATCTTGCTCAATACTTGCGTCATCGCCTGGGGCTGTCGATCCGCGCCCGGCGACCCGATCGCGATGAAAGGTTCGCCGTCACGCAGTACGAGAGCAGGATTCGGCGTGAGCCTGATGCGTTTTCCGGGTGCGACCACGTTCGGGTTATCCGGGTTCAGACTTCCCTGCAGACCACGTTCGGAGATCGCCAAGCCAAGTCCCGGGATGACCTCACTCTGGCTGTATCCGTCGCTCGGCGTGGCCGAGAAGATATTGCCCTCGCGATCCATCGCGCACAGATACGACGTGCCCGGAAGATCAGCCGACACTGTACGCGCCGTCGCAACCGGAGCCTCGCCTGCCGGTGGCGGCGGTTCCACACGGGGGAACCCCGCGATGTGACCCGCCGGGGGACAGCCAGGGTATGCTACGTGGGGGTCGATCCGCGCGCGCTGTTCGGCAAGGTACGATCGCGACAGGAGCTGTTCCATCGGAACCTTCACGACAAGAGGATCGCCGAGGTACCGCTCGCGGTCGGCGAACGCTAGCTTGAGCGCTTCCACCATGTGGTGGATGACCTCGGGGTTGTGCGGGGTGGATCCGTCCATCGGAACTCCATCGAGAATACCGAGCGCCTCGAGGAACGCCGGTCCCTGGCTCCAGGGCCCGTCGCCGTACAGGACCTGCAGGGTCTAGGAACCAGACGGCCCCCGCGTTTCCCGTGGTTAGGCAACCCAGGGTAGTGAGCCCGGCAAGTTGGCCAACGGTACAGCACTGTATCTGCGGGGACGGAACAGGGTGGGAGATCCCCCCGTTGGCCCTCTCATGCGACGCCGCAAGTGATGTAATGGAAAGGCCGTGCCCTCCGAGAGCCGAAGACCATTGAACGAGGGTCCAATCTCGCACAATGGAGGAGGGCACAGCCGTGCAGTACATCGGGTTTGATATTCACAAGCGGTATACCTTTTACACGCAGATGGATGCCACGGGGCAGATCCGGCGGCAGGGCAAGCTGACCAACAGCCGCGACGCGCTGGCGCAGTTCTTTGGTGACGTCGCGGAGCCGGCTCGTGTGGTTATCGAGGCCAGCATGAATTGGTACCATCTGTATGATCTCCTGGAGACGTTAGCCATCCCGGTCACCCTCGCGCATCCGCTGCGCACGCGTGCCATCGCGGAAGCGAAAGTGAAAACCGACAAAGTCGATAGCACGATTCTGGCGCACTTACTGCGCACGGACCTTGTTCCTGCGGCCTACATCCCGCCCCGCGAGATCCGCGACCTCCGCGAACTGCTGCGGTACCGGGCCGTGCTCGTCCGGCTCCAGACCATGCTCAAGAACCGCGTGCATGCCATTCTCCTCAAGCACGGCTATGAGTGTCCGTACACCGATGCCTTTGGGGGACAGGGCCGCGCCTGGCTAGGCACGCTGCCCCTGCGACCCGTCTACCAGCAGGCACTCCAGGGCTTCCTCGCGGTGCTGGACACCTTACACGCACAGATTCTCGACGCGTCGCGGACCATCGATCAGGAGGCAAAGGCCAAGCCCCTCGCCCAAACACTCTGTAGCCTTCCAGGAGTCGGCCACTACACCGCCCTGCTCATTCTGGCCGAGATCGGGGACATCACGCGGTTTCCCGGTCCGAAGCACCTGGTGTCCTATGCTGGGCTTGCCCCGATTGTCCGCGGGAGCGGAGGGCGCGTCTACACGGGGCACATCTCCAAACAGGGGTCGACGTGGTTGCGCTGGATCCTCATCGAGGCCGTGCTGCATGCGGTTCGCCGGCCAGGTCGCTACCAACAGATCTACCAGCGCCTCGCGCCGCGCAAGGGGGCCAAACTGGCCCGGGTGGCGGCGGCGCGCGAACTACTCACGACGATCTACTGGATGCTGCGCCATGCCCATTAGGGCTGAGAGCTCGGGACTCCCCTGAATTTGCATGGTCCCGTAGAGGACCCGCCAAGTGATTGGGAGCCCGAGTCGGATCACATGGTGTGCCCTCCACGGGCACGGATAGATGAATGACCTCGGGTCGCACCCGAGCTCCGAGTTGGCAAGGGTAGGCGTAGCAAGGACTACTCGAAAGCACGGGGAGGGATTGACAGGCACGGCCTTTTCATAGATGCAAATTGCGTGCAATTGTGATCGGGTGTCCGAGATCTACCTTTGGAGTACTGCGGCAGTGTGCACTGCAAAACCTTGCCCATCAAGCGGTTCCGAGCAGGTCGTCGTCATTGATTGGAGCGGGCTGGCGCGGAGGCATGGTGGGTTCAAGGCCTGCATCGCCCGGGGCCCTGACTTGCCCGGCGCTCTACTTCCTCCAGTTTGGTGTGGCGTTCCGCCAGGTCAGCCTTTCCAAGTGTGACTGTTGACAGCCGTGTCGGAAGGCCAAGAGTGGTGTGCTTTCTCCAAGCAGGTCCAACGCACCCATGCCCCTTGGAGGTACCCCCGATTGAAGCAGCGTCGCTAGAAAAGCGTTACGTACATCCGTTTCCAAAAAATCGGGTGAAGCTAGCCAAAACGCGCTTGCCAAGATGACCGCGAGCCCTGCCTGCAGTAGCATCAGATCCATCAGCAATCCCCCTGCTCGCCTGATATGCCCGAAAAGCCCTTTCTCTTGCGAACTATGGAGTCATGCGTCAGGAGATCGGACAGGAGCAAATCCTTTACTAGTGTGTACTGATTGAACGTAGTGTTAACATTTGGAGGGGTACCTCCCGTGACAGCAAGAGGGTCACAGTCCAACCTCCGAATACTCCAACCGAGACCTGCCGGGTTTCGGAAGGAGGGAGACGGACGTGACCCTCGAGGACAGCGTTCGCCATCATCGGCTTATGCTCATGCAACGCGCCGCGCAGCTGGGCAATGTGACCCGGGCCTGTCAGGAGGCCGGGATCTCCCGGACCCTGTTCTACCGTTGGCGGCAGCGCCTGCTGCGGTATGGCCCAGACGGCCTGCGGCCCCGGCCGACCCGCCCAGCGCGCTGGCCGCGCCAGGCCACCCCAGCCCTGGAGCAC
Source organism: bacterium (assembly GCA_035295165.1). Lineage (NCBI taxonomy): Bacteria > bacterium. The sequence continues at coordinate 645 of DATGJN010000072.1, read as the reverse complement.
GCGGTGTTGGCGTACGCGCTGCTGTGGCCGACCCACGGGCCGGCGCGGATTGCCGCCCAACTCCGGCAGCCCCGCTGGGGCCGGTGGCGGGTCAGTGCGTCGGGCGTGTACGGGATTCTCAAGCGCCATGGCTTGCAGACGCGCTGGGAACGGTTGACCCGCCTGGAAGCGCGGGCGCTGGACGTCCAGGGCCTGCTGACCGAACGGACGCGCCGACGGGTCGTCCGGCCGCACGTCGCCGCGGTCCAACCAGGCGATCTGGTCTGCATCGACGCGTTCTATGTCGGGAAGCTGAAGGGGGTCGGGAAAGTCTGGCAGCTGACGGCCTGCGATGCCGCCTGCTCGTACGCGATCGCGACGCTCGTGCCGCGGGTCACCCAAGCGACGGCCACCGCGTTCCTGCGGACCCGCGTGGCGCCCACCTACCAGCGCGCCGGGCATCCGGTCCGCGCCGTCTTGCCCGATGGCGGGCCGGAGTTCTACGGGCGCTTCCTGACGGCCTGTCGCGAACTGGGGATCGAGCATCGGCGCACCAAACCGCGCCACGCCTGGACCACGGATGAAAGTGTCAAGCCCCCAGCTTGGACCCGGGGGTGGATGCGGTGTAGGATAGTATCGGACGCGGGTGACCCCCGTGCCGAAGAA
>DATGJN010000071.1 GCA_035295165.1 bacterium | reverse complement strand
GCAATACGCTCAGATCGCTCGCCGCAAAGAGCTCAGCGCCCAGGGGGTGACATTTTCGCTGAACCGTTAGCATGACAGGATTGCTGAACTACGACACGACCGGGCGTTCGGGAACCGTTCCCGTGGAGCCAAGACGCGACCGCGCCCTGACGCTACGGCGGGGGCGGCACCGCTTCCACGGTCGGATCCGCGCCGCCGGCGAAGCCGACGCGGGCCAGCACCGATTCCGCCACATCGGACGCGGTCGCCGGCCGGCCGGCAAGCAGCCCCGACAGATCGGGCAGCCCAACCCCGTGGTGCTCGGTCTTCATCCACTCGAACCGGCCGGTGAACACGCTCCGGCTGTACCGATACAGCGCCAGCGGTAGCGTCACGATCTGGTGCATCGCGAACGCGATGTAGCGGCCGGACGACCACGCGAGCATCAGCGCACCGGGCTTGCGCTCGATGGCGATCGCGACGATCGTCGCCAGCATCACAACAATCCAGTAGTAGGTGTACATCGGCTGATGTCCCCGCACCGGGAGCGCGTCGGCCACCGACAGGCCGCGCGACGTGGCGTCAGAGACCCACTGCTCGACGAGGTATCCGTAGCTCGCGATCATCGAGAGCGCCATCACGAGCGAGCTCGACAGGAACACGAGGAAATCCAACCGCTTTCGCCACGGCACCGGCGCGCGCACGAGCGCCGCCGCGTGGTCGAACAGACACCGCAGCGATCCTTCGGACCAGCGCGTGCGCTGTTGGATCAGCGCGCGCCACGTGGGGACCGCTTCCTCCCACACGACCACGTGCTCGCAGTAGTGCACGGTCCAACCCCGCAGCGCATACCGGATCGTGAGGTCGATATCCTCGGTCAGCGCGTCCTCGTTCCACCCGCCGACGGCCTCCAAAGCGTCGCGTCGGGTGATCAACCCGTTCCCGGTCAGGATCACCGCGCCGCCGATCCGGTGCCGGCTGCGCTGCGTGAGCGTTTGGAAGACGATGTAGTCGTCCTCCTGGGCGCGCATCAGGGCGTTCCGCCCGCCCTCATAGACGAGTTTGCGCGCTTGGACGCCGGCCACACCCGGGCGGCCGAGATACGGCACGAGCCGCGCCAGGAAGTCGGGGGCGACGCGCGCGTCGGCGTCGAACACGCAGATCGCCTCGCCTCGCGCGGCCGCGAGGCCGACGTTGAGCGCGACGGCCTTCCCGACGCCGTCTTCGGGCGTCGGACGGACAACCGTGAACGCGAGCGTCCGCCTGAGTGCATCCAGCACCTGGGGCGTGCGGTCCGTGGACCGATGGTCCACGACGATGACCTCGAACCGCGGACATCCGTCGGGATCCGCGTAGTCGAGCCCGCACAGGCACCGGACGGTGTCCGCGATCACGCCCTGCTCGTTCCGCGCGGGCACGATCACACTCACGAACGGCGCATAGCCCGTGCCGGGGACCGTGTCCGGGCGCCTGGGCAGAATCCCCGCGACCATCAAGATCGTCCCGTACACACCCGACACAAAGAAGATCACCGACACCCACGCCACGTCTCGATGGACGAGTCCGACGGTGGTGACCCCCAGCCACGCCAGGCCGAGCACCACCAGCAACATCTTCCGGCGGACCCGCGCGCGGTCTCTCATGCCCCGCCCCCGGCCGCCGCGGTGTGCGCCGCGACCGCGCCCCGGAGGCCCGCCGCATACGGCGCGCGGACCACGCCAGCCTCGGTGATGATCGCGGTGAGCAGTTGGTGCGGGGTCACATCGAACGCCGGATTCCGCACGGCCACCCCGCGCGGGGCGACGCGGACGCCGCCCACGGTCGTCACCTCGCCGGCGTCGCGCTCTTCAATAGGAATCGCATCGCCGTCCGGGGTGTCCAGATCGATCGTGGACGTGGGCGCCGCAACGTAGAACGGAACCCGGTGCGCATGGGCCAGCACCGCCAGCGTGTAGGTCCCGACCTTGTTGGCGACGTCGCCGTTGGCGGCGATCCGATCGGCGCCGACGACGACCGCGGTGATCTCCCCCGCCCGCATCAAGGTGCCCGCGGCATTGTCGGTGATCAAGGTGCTCGGGATGCCGGCGCGCAGCAACTCCCACGCGGTCAACCGCGCGCCCTGCAGCACCGGACGCGTCTCGCACGCAAACACGTGGATGCCGAGCCCCCTCTCGTGGGCGGCACGCAGAACGCCGAACGCGGTCCCGTAGCCTCCCGTCGCAAGCATGCCGGTGTTGCAGTACGTCAGGACGGACGCGCCTTCGGACAACAGACTAACACCGAACCGACCGATCTGGCGGTTCGTTTCCAGGTCCGCGCGGACCAGAGCGTGCGCGGCCGCGAGGAGTCGATCCGGGAGCGCCCCGGGACCCGACGCGTCCATCACCCGCAGCAGCCGGTCGAGCGCCCACGCAAGGTTCACGGCAGTGGGGCGCGTGCCTCTCAGCGTCTTAGCCGCCTCGCGCACCAGATCCCGCTGGCCGCTCGGTCCCAGGCCCCCGTGCTGCCGCGCGGCCAACGCCATCGCGTATGCGGCGGCGAGTCCGATTGCGGGCGCACCGCGCACCTGCAGACTTCGGATCGCGTCCGCTACATCCTGCCACGACTCGCAGCGGCGGATGCGGATCTCGTGCGGCAGTGCCGTCTGGTCAAGAAGAAGGAGCGCGCCGTCCTCCCACCATAGGGAAGCGTCGGCGCTCATCGAGCGGGCGCTCCGGTGTCTCTTGTGGTCATCCGTGCAGGTGCCTCCGCTGCCGACCGGCGTGGGGCAACATCTTCCGGCCGAGGCGCGCATGTGCGCGGCTTGCCTCGTCGCCGGCTGCCCGAGCCCGGGAACTCTGGGGGACAACGCTATGCCTTCACCAGTATACCGTCAGGCGTCAACCCACGCCGACTCTTCGACGGCCGACCCCGAGTTTCCATCGCCCCGGCGGTACGGCGGCCGGGGCGGGCTACTCTACGCTGAATAGTGGTCCAGGTGCCGTCTCCTCGCGCAGGACGTCCGCCGTAATCGTGACGTGATGCGGTGTAAACAAGAAGATCTCGTCGCCGACGCGATGCATGTGCCCGTCCAGCGCGTAGGCGACGCCGCTTAGAAAGTCGACGACGCGCCGGCCCAAGTCCTTCTGTGTGTCGCGCAGATTGATCACGATTGGCCGCTGCGTCTTCAAGTAGTCCGCAGCGCTCTGGGCCTCCTCGTACGCCCTCGGTTCCAGCACGATGATCTCCATCTGCCGTTGCGTGTGCAGGCTGAAGATCGGCGCGCGGT
>DATGJN010000070.1 GCA_035295165.1 bacterium | reverse complement strand
GGGCTTCCATACGATGTAACCTACAATCGCAAAGCCCGGGGATCAGGCGCATACCGAGGCCGCCGCCTCAGTCTCCAACAAATAGTTGGGTGTTGCGGGGCTCGCGACGACGAGAGAAGTGTTGGGCCGGGAGTACGGGCTGAAGGAACCCACCTTCGCGTCGACGATCTGGTTCAGTGATACAATTGATTGGGAGCGTTTCTCGAGGATCCGCATTTGGCAGGTCACCGCCCCAGGCTACCATCGCGGAGGGTGACCCCTAACTTTGGTATCCGGGACGTGTCTCTCTGCAGAGGTCTCGGGAACCATTTTCCAGTGGATATCTGAATCACGGGACCGCACGAATCCAGGCGACGCGTGATAGGCGGGCGATCGATCCAACGGAAAGGATGACCTGCACCCATGTCGATGGAGAGGCTTGATGCGCTTTTTTGCCGACGGCTTGACGCGTTGTGCGGCGAGTCAGATAGAGGAATCTGGCGCCGGCGATGCGTCTGACCGGGGGCCAGGCGCTAGTGCAATCCCTCGAGGCCCAAGGGGTCGATGTAGTATTCGGCCTGCCGGGCGTTCAGCTCGACTGGGCGTTCGACGCGCTGTACCTTGAGCGTGACGCGATCACAGTCTATCACACTAGGCACGAGCAGGCGGTATCCTACATGGCCGACGGGTATGCTCGAACCACCGACCGCGTCGGTGTCTGCCTGACGGTTCCCGGACCGGGACTGCTGAACGCGATGGCGGGTCTCGCGACCGCCTATGCGTGTTCGTCGCCGGTCCTGTGTATCACCGGCCAGATTCCGACCCGGCACATCGGGAAGGGTCGAGGGCTGCTGCACGAGATCAAGGATCAGCTGCAGGCGGTGCGCTCGGTGACCAAGTGGGCGGCCGCAGCGAGCGCCCCGAAGATATCCCGGCGGTCGTTCGCGAGGCGTTCCGGCAGCTGCGGACCGGCCGCGCGCGCCCGGTGGCGATCGAGGTCGCACCGGACGTGCTCCAGGCGTCGGCGGATGTCGCGTCCGTGGCCCGCGTGGAAGTTGCGCGGCAGGAAGGTGATCCCGAAGTCGTCGAACGGGCCGCTAAGGTGCTCGGGCGCGCCAAGCGGCCGAGCATCTTCGTCGGCGGCGGGGTTCTGCGATCGGGCGCGTCGGAGCCGCTTCTGCACCTCGCCGAGATGCTCGAGGCTCCGGTCATCATGTCCAGCAGCGGCAAGGGTGCGATCTCGGACCGTCACCGACTGGCCCAGAGCATGGTGGCGGCCGAGGATCTGCTGCCGGCGGCGGACGTCGTGCTCATCGTGGGCACCCGGTTTCTCCAACCGGCGTTCTCGACGTGGGGACCCCGCGACGGACAGACGCTCATCCAGATCGATGTCGATCCCGAAGAGATCGGGCGGAACAGCCCTGTAGCGATCGGGATTGTTGCCGATGCCCTTTGGGGCCTCACCGAACTGCTCAAGCGTGCCCCGCGTCACAACGGCAGTCGGTCCTCCCGCAGAGACGAACTCGCGGACGCGAAGCAGAAGGCAGACACGCGCCTAGCCACGCTGGAGCCGCTGCGGTCATACGCGCTCGCGATCCGTGAAGCGGTGCCGGACGACGGCGTCGTGGTTACCGACCTCACCCAGGTCGGCTATTGGTCGTGTTTTGGCGGGTTTCCCGTCTACGAACCTCGGACCTTGATCACGTCAGGGTACCAAGGGACGCTGGGGTTTGCGTTTCCGACCGCGCTCGGCGCGCGAGTCGGCGCGCCGGAGAAGAAGGTCGTCTCGATCAGCGGGGACGGCGGCTTCATGTACAACGTGCAAGAGATGTCCACGATGGTCCGGCACGGGCTCAATGTGGTGGCGATTGTCTTCAACGACAATGCTTTCGGCAACGTCCGCCGCAGCCAAAAAGAGTCTTTTGGCGGGCGAGAGGTTGCGTCGGACCTTCGGAACCCGGATTTCGCCCGCCTGGCGGAGTTGTTTGGCGTCGAGGGGCGGCGTGCAGAGAGTCCAAGGGCGCTCCAGGCCGCGCTTCAGGATGCGCTCGGCCGCGATCGCCCCGGGCTGATCGAAGTGCCGCTCGGCGAGATGCCCAACCCCTGGCCGGTGATCCGGGCAGGGTCGCGCGAATAGTGGCCTGCACCGCCCGCCCAACCGTTACTGCGCACGGCTTTCCGCGCGATGTGAATCCGTAGTCTGGGCCGAAGAGGGCCCGCGTCACCTGACAAGGTGCAGGACGACAGTGTGTCGCGGCCGCGTTCCCTGTTCAGCAAGTGGCGCGGATCACCGCAGCTTCCGCCTTTGGCGACTGAGTCGACGGGCGTCTCAGGATTGGCGAATCGCGCACGATCTCGATATCACGGCGAAGATAGCACTTCCGGGCGTCCGCTCGATGACGAAGTCTGACACGCTTCGATTACTCGGAGATTTGCGATTCCGTCTTCCGCGCGCAAGAATACGGGATCGCCGCTGCGGACCGACCGCTTGAAAGACTTCACCATCTCTTCGTAGGCGTTAATAGGGGCCGGCGTTGGCATTACCGTTTCTTCCCCATTCCGTTCAAGAATGAACGGGCGCGCCGGCCCCGGGACGGGACCTCCCACCATCCAGGTGGCGATCGGTCGAGGCACTCTCATGAGCCCAGTGGTGCCAATCAGAGTGAGAGACTGCTGATCACCAGCGTTGAAGCTAACGTAGACACTCGCCGTTGCGTCATCGGGAAACAGGAGGCTCGCCGCGGTAGTTACGTCGACGCCGTGTCGCTTGTGCATCACCGCGGATACTTGAAGAGGCTCCTTGTCCAGCAGAAACCGGATTAGACTAATACCATGGGAGCCGGTATCGTAGAGAACTCCTCCACCAAGGCCAGGTTCCCAACGGATGTTCGGCCCGTCGGGAAGGTGGAATGAGAAACTGAAACTCAGGTGCCTGACGGAACCAATCATCCCTTCGTCAAGCATTTGCTTAAGCAGCGCGAGGCGCGGATGATGTCTGAAGAAGACTGCTTCAGCGAGTACGACACCCGCTCCCCGACACTTTGTCAGCATTTCTTCGGCCTGAGCGACGTTGAGTGCCAGTGGCTTTTCGCATAAGATGTGCTTTCCTGCACGAGCCGCTGCAACCGTCCACGGGTAATGAAGGTGATTAGGCAAGGGAATGTAGACGGCTTCGATCCGAGGGTCATCAACCACGGCTTGGTAGGAATCGTAGACCGTCTCGATCCCAAAGTCCCGTGCAAAGGTATTACCTTTCTCTACGTGAGTCGTGCCAACCGCGACGACCATATCACCAGCTGATTGGATGGCTGGCACGATCGCCCGTCGGGCGATTGCGGCCGCACCGAGAATGCCCCACCGCAGCGGGTCCTTCGCCATTATAGCCTCCCCTCCTAACGCGCCAAGCCACGACCTGCATGGTGGCAGTATGGTACAGTCCTGCAAGCGGTTTCAAACGCTTCTGTTTGTCCATTTCGTGCGTCTGAGCACAATACCACAGGGTCGCGGCGACGGTGGGCGCGACTTTGTTTCGCTTCGCGCAAGCGAGATTCCAGGGGCAGTACCGATCCTTGAGCGCTACTACCTCACTATACCGCCGAGATCTGGTTCTCCTGCTGCGGCGGTGCCGCATCCAATCCGCCGGAACACAACATATGCGCCGTGCGGTCACGGATTGATGCCCCGCGAAGCACGGTGTACGTGACGCTTGAGTCTGCGTGGCACGGAGGCGTGAAGCGGGATTTCGGGCGGGGTATGCTGAAGTGTCGGCCGAATCTGTGTTTCGTCCGTGGTGCCGCTGCGACTCCAACGAGGAGGGATGTGCCGTTGAAGGTAACAAAAATCGAGCCGCTGGTGGTGCGCGTGCCGTTACTGAAACCGGCGGCCATTGCCAACCGAAGATTTACTGAACGTGAATACACCATTGTCCGCATGGTCACCGCGGAAGGGGTGGAAGGCAACAGCATTTGCATCGGCGCGGGGACCGTCCCCGCTCACGTCAACGAGTTCGCTCCACTGATTATCGGACGGGACCCGGAAGAGGCACCGCGGATCTGGAACGATCTCGTCTTCGCGACACGACACGGGCGGCGTGGAGCTCCGATGTTTGCCCTGTCATTGCTTGACAACGCACTGTGGGATTTGCGCGCGAAGGTCGCGGGGTTACCTCTCTATAGGTTGCTTGGCGTCGCGCGCACGGAGGTTCACGCTTACGCCAGCGGCGGGGTTTACGTCGACGGCGAGGGCGTGACGGAGCTTGCTAGAGAGTATGAACAATATGCCGAGGCGGGATTTCAAGCGGCGAAAGTCCGCATCGGCGGCCTCGCGTTCGCCGAGGATGTTGAACGGGTGCGCGTCGTGCGGCAAGCGCTTGGCCCTCGGGTTCGGCTCGGGATCGATGCGAACGCAACGTTACAGGCCTGGGACGACGCGAAACGGTTTCTCGATGCCGTGGAAGATTGCGATATCGCATGGTTTGAGGACCCGTTCCACGCCGAGGCGTTTGAGAACTTTCGCAAGTTGTCCACCATTAGCTCGGTTCCCATTTCCACTGGTGAGTCGGAGTCCTTTGGTTATGCATTCGCGCAGTGGGCTGCAACCGGCATCGTGGATATCCTGCAGCCAGACGTCACTGTCGTCGGCGGCATCACCGAGTGGCTGCGGGTAGCTGGGTTGGCGGCGTGTTTTGGCAAGACCGTCTTTCCACACTGGTTCCCGTTTGTCCACATTCACCTGTCCTGCTCGTACGCGGGGCAAGCCGTGCGTTGGGTCGAATACGTCCCCAACCATAAGATCGTGAACATCGACGAGCTATTCGACGAACCGTATGTGCCCCGGCGGGGAGTTTTCCGGCCATCTGAAAAGCCTGGCATAGGTCTCAGCTTCGACTGGGATCGCGTCGCGAGATATCAGGTTTGATCCGAACTTGGGAGCCTCAATGTGCCTTGTTTGTCACCGTCCCGCATGATGCCACTCACTCTTGAGGGATAGGAGAGCGAGGAAAGATATGCACTCCCACCGGAGCTGGAGGGGTTATGGCAAGAAAAGTCTTCGCATCGCGCTCATAGGCACTGGCTTTATGGGCATGCTGCACAATCGTGCTTATCGCTTTATCCCGCATATCTATCCCAACGAGGTACTTCCCTCCGTGGAGATCGTCGCGGACGTTAGCGACGATCTGGCCGAGCGGGCCGCTCGTAGTTGGGGGATTCCGCGATGGACAAGCGACTGGGCGACGGTCCTGGAGGATGATGAGATCGATATCGTCGATATCTGTACGCCTCCAGATCTTCACGTGCCCATCGGGACGGCTGGCGCGGCCGCTGGCAAGCATGTCTATTGCGAAAAGCCCCTCGGCAGAAACAGCGCGGAGACGACTGCGTTGTGTGATGCGGTAACGCAACGGGGCGTAGCGAGTTTTGTGGCGTTCAATTACCGGTGGGCTCCTGCTGTCCAGTATGCGCGCGAGCTTATTGCACAGGGCGCCGTGGGTGAGATTTGGCATGTGCATGCCACCTACAACACTGGGGCCGCGGCAGACCCGTCAAGCCCGTGGCGATGGCGCTATAGTCGCGAGCGAGCGGGGCATGGTGCGCTTTCTGATCTGGGATCTCATTTGTTCGATATGGTGCGCATGTTGGTCGGGGAAATCAACGAGATCACGGGGTACACGGACGTTGTTGTCCGCGAACGTCCAACGGAGCGCCAGGAGGCAGAGAAGGACATCTCGATGCTTCCCGTGACTAATGATGACTCTTGGGGCGCGCTCTTCAAGCTCGCGAATGGGGGCACCGGAATCGCCGAGGGGAGCCGGGTCGCGGCGGGGACACGGGTTCGATTCACGGTCGACGTCAGCGGCAGCAAGGGAGCGTTGCGCTGGAACCTGAACCGCATGAACGAACTCGAGGTGTACCTGCCTGGCGCGTCGCCATACTTGGACGGGTTCACGCGCATTCAGATGGGTCCGGGGCATCCGTTTTTCAGCGATTTCCTGCCAGTAGGGGGCTTGGGGATCGGGTTCGTCGAATTGAAAGTGCTCGAGCAGCGGGCATTCTTGAACGCCATCGCTGGCGGCGAAGTCGCTGCGCCTAGCTTCGAAGACGGGCTGGTCATTGCCCGCCTCCTCGATCGGGTGGCGACATCCGGCACCGTTCGCGCTTGGCAGCAATCCACGTCAGGACCCGCGCGTTGAGGAGGGGCGTAAACGATGCAGATCCACCCCTGGGTCCATCTGGTTGGTAGCGATCAATTCGGTCTCACGGCTCCCAACGATTCCAACATCTACCTGCTCGACGGAGGCACCGCGCTTGCAATCGTAGACGTCGGCCGCCTGAGCAGTTTTGACGACATGATAGCAAATGTCCGAGCCTCAGGGTACGATCCCGCCCGCGTCAGTACAATCTTCTTAACGCATGAACATACGGGCCACTCGGAGGGATGTGCCCGATTTAAGGATCAGTTTGGGGCCAAGCTGGTCGCACATCGAAACAGCGCGCCGTCTCTCGCGACAGGGGCGAACTCAGACCGGGAGTTCATGCGTGCCTACGGGGCTGTCCCTCCTGGGTATGAGTTTCCGACTGTGAGTCCTGACGTTGTCATCGACGATGGTTGGACGACGAGCATCGGAAGGTTTCGCGTGCGAGCAGTGCATGTGCGCGGGCATACTGAGGACTCCGTTTGCTACGTGGTGGACTCAGACGATTCTCGGGCAATCTTCACGGGCGACGTCGTCTTCTTCAATGGGATGGTTGGGCTGCTCAATCTTCCGGGCTGTAACCTTGGTCACTACCGTGCTGATATCCAGAAGCTCGGTGATCTGAACGTTGACCAGCTCTTTCCCGGGCACGGAATCTTCGTATTGAAGGGAGCACAGCTCCACCTCGACATGGCCGTCCAGCAATTCCGCCGACCGCATCTACCCGAGAGTTACTACGAGGGAATCAAGAGATTATAATGGGCTCGGTGCGACCGGAAGCACAGCAGAGTAGTCCGCTGGTCGCGGACTGCGCTGCGTCTTAGGCATCAATGCCGCGACCGCTGGAGCCACGGAGCCGCAAGAAATACTCAGCTTGGCCGCCGAGGAACCGGCCCTTCTTGTCTGCGAACGCGGTGCAGGCACCGACAGGGAGGTCGACATGACTGAGATCCCCCGATTGAATGGTGTTATCCGGGCCCTTGCGAAAGGCAATCCCGCTTTCGTTACTTTCGCCGGTGCCGACGTCACCATGGCACAGACGATAAGTGCTGCGCCCTATGATGGCGTAGTGTTCGAGATGGAACACAACCCACTCGACATCGCGCGCTTGCGCGACTGTCTGCAATACATGCTTGACCGTCGAGAACTGGTTCGGTCTGCCACTCTTGCGCCGGCTGTTACCCCGTTTGTCCGCATCCCGCCGAACGGAGGAGAACTGAACCAGTGGATTGCGAAGCAAGCACTTGATGCGGGTGTTTATGGCATCGTTTGGCCTCACGTAAGCACTGTGGAAGAAGCCCGCAATGCTGTCGCGGCGTGCAGGTATCCACGTCCGGCGGCGGCGCCCCGTTTTAACCCGGCGGGCGTAAGGGGCGATGGGCCTCGAAGTGCCTCGCGGTATTGGGGGCTGACGCCTGCTGAATATTATCATCGGGCGGACGTCTGGCCTCTGGATCCCCACGGCGAGCTTCTCGTGGTCATCATGTGTGAAGAGGCGCGTGCGATCAAAAACCTTCCCAAGATGCTTGAAGACGTGCCAGGGATAGGCGTCGTGCTCATCGGAGAGGGCGACCTTTCTCAAGACTTGGGATTCCCGCGGCAATACGATCATCCGAGCGTCGCAACTGCGATCAACGACATTCTGGCGATCTGCAAAGACCACGAGATACCTTGCGGCCATCCTCACGTGGATGCAAGCAACGTGGAGATGCTGCTTGACCGGGGTTTCCGTTGGCTTATGCTCAGTCCGGTGCTGTCGTTCTCTGCACTGGAACTAGGAAGGACCGCTGCCCAGACAAACTAGTAAGGCCACAAGGAGACGTGGACTATCGGCACGAATGACCGAAAACCGACGTGTCCGCAGTGTTCGACGACAGTTGTGTGCGAACTGCGTTCCGGTCAAGCACGACCCGTATGATGTTCTTAGGGGGGTGGGAATAGATGCGGAAGGCCCGGTTCATCGCGGCGCTGGCCGTCGTGTCGATGATGCTGCTCGCTGCCAGTGCGATGCCACGGATAAGTAATGGTGCCAGTAAGCCCCTGACGATCTATATGGTCGGGTTCACCCAGCAACAGGCATTCTGGCACGCGGTGCAGCATGGGGCTGAGCAGGCGGGCAAGGACTTCGGCGCGACGGTCAAATACGAGGCGCCAGCGGGCACCGGCAGCGACGCCGACATGATCTCGTTACTTGACGCTGCCGTAGCGGCCAGGCCGAATGGGATCGCTATTGAGTACGCTGGCAGGGACATGCAGGAGATCACGCTTCGGGCGCTTGCGGCAGGAATCAAAGTCGTGCTCTTCAACAATAATCGGTTTGAAGCTGCAGGTAGTACGCCTGCGACAATAGATCCTCGCATCGTCAGTCTCGCATTCGTCGGTCAGGACGAGCATCACTCTGGCGAAGTGCTAGCGTCTGCGTTTCTCAAGTACCTTCCGTCCGGGGGCGGCAGAGTCTTGGTCATCAACCCCAACCCGAAATCGCTGGTTCTTGGCCTTCGGCAGGACGCGGTCAAAGGGTTACTTACCGCGCGTGGATACAAGCCCGATGTGTTGGTGGAGTCGGCGGACGCAACGCAGAATCAGCAAACTACTGGCGCGTACCTTCAAGCTCATCCTGATACCGTTGGTATCTTGTCTTTGAACGTCAATGGAATTGCCCCCGCCGTCCAATATGTTGCCCAGCAGAAGCTGAAAGTGCCCGTCGCCGGGTTCGACATCAACGATGTCGTCTTCCAGCAACTCAGAAGTGCGGGTGCACTGAAAATCCTTCTTGATCAACAGCCCTATCTGCAAGGCTACCTGACGGTTGAGAACCTCGTGCTAGAACTTCAACACGGGTTCGCTCCTGTGAACATCAACACGGGCAGCTTGATCGTCGATTACGATAATTCTGGCAGGGTCGAGCAGCTTATAAAGCAAGGACTCGACTGAAGGCCGATGCCTCGCAGTCGTGTGCGCTCTCACCGGTGACACAAATGGCGTCAGACGAAACAGCGCGGCGGGACGCCGGCGTGTTAAGGCCCTCGAAGTACGAAGCCGCGGTGCACATTGGCTGGGGCATCTTCCGATCCCGCGGTTTTGGGGCCTTTGCCGGATGGATCTTGCTCGCTGGTGTCTTTCAAGGTCTTTCGGGGCGCTTCTTTACCGGCGGCGAGTTGCGCGGGATGAGCCTGGTTGCGAGCGAAGTCGGTACGATTGGTGTCGGCGTTTCATTTCTCATGATCGCCGGCGAGTTCGATCTTTCGGTCGGTGCGATGTTTGCCTTTGTCCCAATCGTTTTGGGCGAACTGATCGCGGCGCAGTGGAACGTCTGGATCGCATTTGTCCTCGTTCTCGCCATGGCTGCTGCCGTAGGTGTGGTGCACGGGTTGATCACCACTCGGTTGGGTATCCCATCTTTCATCACCACGCTGGCAACGCTTTTTGTACTTACGGGGCTGAGTTTTCTCATCACCTCGGGACTCCCGGTAGGCTACTTCCAGCAGACGGCGTTTCGATCTCTGCTTGGCGGTAACTTGGGCAACGCTGCGTTGGCCGCTCCTTTCGTTTGGATGTTTGTGTTCGGGGTCACGTTTTGGTTCATTCATGGGTTCACTCAATACGGGAATTGGACAACGGCAGCGGGCGCCCGGGGCGGTGCGGCACGCGCGCTCGGTGTACCTGTCGCGACCGTGAAGACTATTAACTTCGCACTCTGTGCGATGCTGGCTGGGTTCGCTGGATGTGCAGCATTCGCGCAACTGGGCTCCGTCGACGCGAGCTTCGGTACAGACGCCAATCTCCTGGCCATTGTTGCGGCGGTGCTAGGTGGGACGTCGCTGTTCGGAGTCGAGGGTTCGATCGCCGGGACTGTGTTCGGGGCGTTGGTATTGGGCTCTCTATCTACAGGGCTGGTCCTCGTGGGCGCTCCAGGTTCCTGGTACACAGCAATTATTGGGATCATCCTTCTTGTCGCGGCCTTTCTTAATGACCAACTCGACAAACTCGGGCTTCGTCTGCGCAGAGGGCCGATGAGCCGGTGACTGGGCCTCCACTCCTTGAACTTGACGGAATTGGGATGCAGTTTGGCAGCGTGCGGGCGCTCGCCGACGTGAACTTTGCACTTCGGGCTGGCGAGGTGGTCGGCCTCGTCGGCGATAACGGCGCCGGTAAGTCGACGCTCCTCAAGATCATCACCGGGTATCATCAGCCGACAAGCGGCAGCATTCGGTTCGAGGGGACTGAGGTGCGATTCCGGTCACCATCCGATGCTCGCCGGCTCGGCATTGAGACCGTTTACCAAGACCTCGCCTTGATAGACCAGATGAGCCTTTGGCGGAATTTCTTCCTCGGGAAGGAACTGACCTGGCTGCGAACCCCGTTGCCTATCTTGAAAACGGGCGCGATGCGGAGGATCTGTGCAGACCAGTTGTATGAGATCGGACTCACGCACATTCAGTCTGCCGATCAACCCGCTGCGGTCCTTTCTGGCGGTGAACGCCAGTCGCTCGCGATCATGCGGGCTATGTACTTCGGCGCGCGTGTGTTGCTGCTGGACGAGCCGACCGCAGCACTATCAGTCCGGGAGACTCGACGCGTTTTCCGAGCTATCGAAGCGGTTCGGGAGCGGGGTCTTGGCATCATCTACATCGACCACAACCTGGCTCACGTTCATCCTGTCGCGGATCGGATTACCATCATTGAGCATGGACGCGTCGCGGCGAGCCTGGTCAAGAGTGACGTAACCGTTGAAGAATTGATGCACTTCGTTGCTCACGGGTTCACGGCACAGGCATAATCGGACTGCAATCCACCGGTCGAGGGAAGGGTCGGGTCGAGTTCATTCCTTCGAATCACTCGCTCTTGTTCCATGACGCGATGAAGCATCGGTTCCACCCCGGCGGAGTGACAGTTGATCATCTTCCTGGTATGCATCGACGGGCGCAAGACCGCGCGGCGCGTCGCCAGGAGCTCGATACCCTAACGACACGGAGAGCTTGGAGGCAGCTGTGGCCGCCAGCGCGGCCAGCGTGCGCTCACGTCCGCGATTGCGATTGTCAGGCCATGTGATGATGAGATCACCGATCAGCCGAACCGCGTTGCGAACCGGCGCGGAGGCGCCGAATGCTCCCGGGTACCGTTCGCCGTGGGTCAGAACGTAGCCCTGGCGTCGCGCCCGTTCGAGTTGCTGTCGGAGCTGTGCCTTCGAAATCTGCCTGAGGCCGGGGATTGGATCCGGAAGAGCATCCACTACTGCATCCCGTTCCTCCCTCGGGAGGAAAGCCAGGATGCCTTTCCCGCTCGAGCCTATGTGTAGGTCGTTCCATTCGCGGAGCGAGCGCCAGATGTAGCGGACAGTCTGAGCCGACTCCACAGCATCGACCGCGAAGAATTGACGACGTTTCGGATCGTACAGCGTTAGGATCACCGTCTCGCCGGAGATGCGCGCAGCCTCCTCCAGCACAACCCGTGCGTGCCGAGTCACGTCCAGGCTGTCAAGAAGGAGAGCCGCTACGCGGATGAGGGACGGGCCAACCGTGAAGCGGCCCGGGCGTTCAGCCAAAGTCAACATATCGTACTGGTGCATTTCATGCAGGATTCGGTGAACGGCACTCCTTGGCAAGCGAGTGGCAGCCGTAAGGTCGCGCACCCCCCACTCACCTGCCGCGGCGAACGCCTCGATGATCAAGAGCCACCGTGCCATCGGCTTGAGCTTGGGTCTCCGGTATCGCGAGGTCATTCGGCGTTCTTCTCCGAGCGGCCGGCGGAATGGGAGGGCCGTCGGTTCGCGCCGGATCCCTTGACAGCGTCACGGCTCATTCTCTATCATCTTCCATAGCGAAATGAGACACTTGTCCCATTTTACTCTATGGGGGCGAATTTGGCAACCCTAGCCATCGACTCGAGCTGGTCCCTCGACACTCCGGCGGGTCCGTCCTGTCGTTCCGCGCCAGGAGTCGGCGCGTGAAGCAGGTGGCGTCCGAGGCAAATGTCAGCGTCTCGTGCAACTACGCACAACGCTTGATGCGACTCGAGACGCTGCAGGCTATCCAGCGCCGGATCCTCTGGCTGAGCACGCTGATCGTCCACCACGCCAACAAGGTTAGGCCCAACCTCAGTGGCCTGAAGGTGGGCGGCCACCAAGCGTCGAGTGCATCGGTGGTCTCGATTATGACGGCGTTATTCTTCGATTTCATGCGTCCCGGGGACCGGATCTCTGTCAAGCCGCATGCGTCGCCGGTGTTGCATGCGATTCATTATCTGCTAGGCAATCTGGAACAGAGTCATCTCACCACGCTGCGGGAGTTCCAAGGCTTGCAGGCGTATCCTAGCCGGACGAAAGATCCATATCCGGTCGATTTCTCGACAGGGTCGGTGGGCATCGGCGCGGTGGCGCCCAATTTCGCCGCGTTGGTTGACCGCTACGTCCAGTCACGATTCGGCGCCACAGACTGTTCTGGACGGCGCTTCATTGCGCTCATCGGGGATGCCGAGCTGGACGAGGGATCAGTGTGGGAGGCGGTGGCCGAACCGGCGCTTGCGCACCTTGACAATATCGTGTGGATAGTAGACGTGAACCGGCAGTCGTTGGATCGTGTGGTTCCGGGCATGCGGGTCCGCCAATTGGAGGACATGTTTCGAGCGAACAGGTGGGCCGTGTTTGAGGCGAAGTACGGTCGGCAGCTACAGGCCGCCTTCTCCGAACCCGGCGGAGAACATCTGAAGCGGCGCATCGACGAGATGCCGAATGAGGAGTATCAATTCTTGCTCCGCTCGGACGCCGCTACGGTTCGCCGGGCGCTTGGGGAGACGCTTCTTGTCAGCCGGACCGATGAAGACGTCAAGACCCTGTTGGCCGACTTGGGTGGGCATGATCTCGACGTGCTTCCTAAAGTCTTTGCGGAGGCCGACGCCGCTCCAGGGCCCTCAGTGATCTTTGCCTATACGATCAAAGGGTGGGGACTCCCGATCGCTGGCGACCCGCTGAATCATTCAGCATTACTGTCCGCGGAGCAGATGGAGGACCTGATGGTCCGCCTTGGGATCCGGCAGGATGACATGTGGGCCGGATTCACGGAACGGAGCGCAGAGGCAGAGCTATGCGCGGAGCGCCGGCGCGTACTGGCACGTCCTCCCCGTCAGTCTAGGCCGAGCCTCGAGCTCCCAACAGATCTCGGTCGCGACTACGGCCCGGAGAACTCCACGCAGCGCGCGTTTGGACAGATTCTGACAACCCTTCGCAGGACCGCGCCAGAGGCCGGACGGCGCGTCATGACGGTTAGCCCGGATGTTGCCACGTCGACAAATCTCGGCGGGTGGATCAATCAGGTGGGGGTTTGGAGTCACCAAGAGGAGCGAGACCGGTTTACCGTGCTCGGCCCTCGGCTCATTAAGTGGGAGCGCACGCCGGATGGTCAGCATTTAGAACTTGGCATTTCCGAAACCAACCTGTTCATGGCCTTGGGGCAGTTAGGCCTGTCCGCGGAGGTGAACGGGGAACCGCTTCTCCCGATCGGTACCCTGTACGATCCGTTCGTGGCACGAGGCCTCGACGCTCTTGTGTATGCTTTGTACTCCGGTAGCAAGTTCATTTTGGTGGGCACCCCATCAGGCGTTACCCTTTCTACCGAAGGAGGTGCGCACCAATCGGTCATTACACCAGCGATTGGACTCTCGCTGCCAGGGGTCGTGTACTATGAGCCGTGCTTCGCGCTTGAGCTTGAGTGGATTCTCCTCGAGTCGTTACGCGCCTTGCATCGCGAGTGCAATCCGATGTCCGCGTACCTGCGGCTGAGCACGGCCCTGATCGACCAGCGGCTCCTCAACGCCCGTGACCGTGACAACCTCCGCGCCAAGGTTCTCTCGGGCGCCTACCGGCTGGTTGACAGGATGGAGGAGCCGGGGTGCGTGCCGAGCCGGAACCTCGTGCAGATCTGGGCGACCGGCGCCGTGGTCCCGGAGGCCGTGCGCGCGTCGGAAGAGCTCATGCAGGACGGAGTTTATGCGAACGTCGTCAACTGCACGAGCCCCGATCTCGTGTACCATGCGTGGCAGCGCGGCGTGACCCGCGGTCTTGAGACGCTTGGCCCCGAGCTGCTTGCGGTAGCTGTGGATGCCCCGATCGTGACCGTTCTCGATGGTCATCCCTCCACGCTGGCGTGGGTCGGGAGCATGGTGGGGCGGAAAGCGTACCCGCTTGGGGTCACGCGCTTTGGAGAGTCGGGAATGCCCGCGGATCTCTACAGAGCGTGCCGAATCGACTGGGAGTCGATTTACGAAGCGTGTTGTCTCGCATTGCAGGGCGGCTAACCAGTCGGGGGTGCGTCAGTTGCGTGACGAGCGGGAAACGCGGGTCGACCGATGATGCAACAGCCCCCAAAAGCAACGAGGGTGGGCCGCGACTCGCTACACATCGTGCCTCGCCCTGCGGCGATGCGCGGGTATCACGCTTTACCGCAGTTGGGCGCAGTGTACCACAAAGAAGTGAATGACAGAGACGCAGTCGCGGTGGTGTCATCACGCGCGAAGCGTCGTGCCGAGGAACCTCGACATCGGACGCCCTCTCCGATATCCGGAGCACTGGAAGGGAGCTCCGAAGCCCTGGCGTCAGCCAAGGAGAAACCATCCCGAGGTACCAGCGATCAGTTTGAGACGCCCGGCTGGAACCGGCTGCTCGCCGAGAAGGGGTGACCGAGCATGCATCTGATTCTCAATTCGTTCGGCTTTGGTTTGGTGACCGCATCAGTCCTTGCGTTGGCAGCTGTCGGCGTGACTTTGCAGTTTGGAGTCACTAACTACGTCAACTTCGCGTACGGCGAGTACCTTACACTCGGAGCATACTTGAGTTGGATCCTCAACGTTCAGCTCCATGTCGATTTTTGGCTTGCGGCGGTTGGTGGTGCGGTGGCTACGGGCGTGGGCGCCGTGGTCATCAGCGAGTTCGTCCTCAAGCCTTTTGTCCGGCGTGGTGCGCGACTACTTTTCTTGCTAATCGTTACCCTCGGCATGTCGTTGATACTGGCCAACATCTTTCAAATACTTTGGGGCACTGACTTTCGAAAGTTCGACATTCCCAATCAACAGGTATTTTCCGTCGGCCCTCTCATTTTCACGCCGAACCAGGTAATCATTATGGCGATCGGTTTGGGGGCCATGCTAGCGATCCACTGGTTGCTCAAATACACCAAATTGGGTAAGGCAATGCGTGCCATGTCTGATAACTTGAACTTGGCGCGCGTAGGTGGCGTAGACACAGATCGCGTAACGCTATGGACCTGGTTCATCAGCGGGTGTTTGGCTGGCTTGGCCGGGGTGATGCTGGCTTTGAGTGCTGGGGGATTCCAACCTTCGTTTGGTGAGGAGTTCTTGTTCGTTATCTTCGCTGCTGTGATTGTCGGGGGCGTAGGCCAACCCTACGGTGCGATGCTGGGGGCGTTGACGATTGGCAGTGTTACGGAGATGTCCGCGGCCGTACTCAACTCGGCCCTGAAGAGCGATGTTGCCTTCCTTGTGCTGATCGTGATGATACTGATCCGGCCGCAGGGGCTCATTCCCACCCAAGGGAAGGCGTAAGCGATGAACGACATCGTCTACTACTTGGCGACGATGGCCGTGTTGTTTTGCATCTACAATATCTTAACCCTGGGTCTCAATATTCAGTTTGGATACACGGGCATCTTGGACTTCGCCTACATCACATTTTTGGCGGCCGGTGCCTATTTCGCTGGAGTCAGTGCGCTGCCGCCAGCGGCCGGAACAGATCAAGAATACATCTTGGGGTTGGGGTGGCCCTTCCCGCTTACACTCGCATTAGGTGCGATCGTTGCGGGTGTGTTGGGGATTGCGGTTGGTGGAACGATCCTCTCACGCTGGAATCTACGTAGCGACTACCTCGGCATTGTCACGGTGGCGTTCGCTACAATCTGTTATGACTTGGTTGGGAACCTCACGCCCTTGTTTAACGGATGGTTCGGACTACGGGGAATCCCGCAGCCGCTCAACCGTTTACTGAATCTCAGCCCGAATGACTACACGCTGTTTTTCTTGGGCGTTTGCGTCGTGATCATGCTGGCGCTGTGGTTCGTGGCGCATCGCATCTATCACTCAGCGCTGGGCCGAACCATGCGGGCAATAAGAGAAGATGTCGACGTCGCGGCGACATTTGGCAAGGACACGGTGAAGGTTCGAATGCTTGCCATGGGCATCGGCTGTGTATATGCAGGTATCGCTGGAGGGTTATTGATTGAGTTTATAGGTGGGATTGCTCCGGACTCATGGACCACCGCGGAGACGTTCATTGTCTGGGCTGCAATGATTATCGGTGGGCAAGGCAACAACCTTGGTGCGGCGGTAGGGACGTTGATTGTAACGGTGGTGTTCATAGAGGGCACACGTTTCCTCCCCCCGGTGCCAGGGCACCCGCTGCTGATCGCTGCAGCTCGGAACATTGTGATTGGAATACTCTTGATTGTCACTCTGCGATTCCACCCGCAAGGTCTGGTTCCGGAACGCAGGGCGCGTTTCCCACGAGGTTTGCACATGCCAGGTGCCCAAATGCCGGCGTCATCGCTGAGCAACAACTCTGGAGCGGGACGATGACAAGAGGCATTCTCGAAGTTGAAGGTTTGAGCCATGCATTTGGTGGAGTTAGAGCGGTTGCCGGCTGCGCCTTCAGTCTTGATGCTGGGCGAGTGGGCGCGCTGATCGGGCCTAATGGTGCTGGTAAGTCGACCGTCGTCAACCTGCTTGCAGGAGCTCTCCCACTGCAGCAAGGCCGCATTGTGTTTGACGGCGGCGACATTAGTCGTTGGCCGATGTATCGTATTGCACGGCGGGGACTGATTCGGACATTTCAACTATCGAGAGAATTTGGCGGTCTAAGTGTGCTCGAGAACATGTTGGTCCCCCCTCCCGACCAACCGGGGGAGCGTCTGCGGAACGTCTTGTTCCGCCCAAGCTTGGGCCGACGCGAAGATCGCCGCCACGTGAGTAAGGCTCTGGACGTCCTCAACACATTTGGTTTGTATGTTCTGCGCGATCAGTACGCAAGAAACCTGAGCGGCGGTGAGAAGCGGCTCTTGGAGTTGGCCCGCGCGGTGATGGCGGAACCGAAGCTGCTCGTACTTGATGAGCCCATGGCGGGTGTCAATCCCGCACTCGTGGAGCGACTGTGTGAACATATTCTGAGGCTCCGCGAATCCGGGATCACCTTGCTGTTGGTTGAGCACAATCTGCGCGTCGTGGACCGGATTTGTGATCAGGTGATCGTAATGGCCTACGGCCGGACGCTAGCGATCGGACAAATGGCGGAGTTGCGCAACGATCCCGAGGTAGTTAAAGCGTACCTAGGCGGGAGTGTCGAGGCGTGAGGCGCGCGCTCCGGATGCATAACCGCGGGTTCTTGGGCACTGAAGCGCGTCCGTGGAGTGGCGGGCGATCCAGTCGGCTGCGTTGTTCACTCAGGGGAAGGGGGCGAGATTCCAAGACGCGACCTTGCCCCCGTCGCTGCGATCCACGAGGTGCGTGAATTGCCTGCTGTCTGTGCGGATCACCTCACTGCTGGGTATGGATCGGTGCCAGTCATCAGCGATGTATCGGTTCGTGCGGATGCTGGCTCCATTGTGGCGGTCGTTGGCCCGAACGGTGCAGGCAAGTCGACACTGCTGAAGGCCATGTTCGGATTGATTCGCGCCACTGAGGGCACTGTCATGATCGGTGCGCAAGATGTGACTGGATGGCCGCCATATCGGATCGCGCAGTGCGGCATGGCCTATGTTCCGCAGGTGGACAATGTGTTCCCTTCGATGACGATCGTCGAGAACTTAGAGATGGGGGCCTTCATGCGCCGAGGAGATATCCGGCCGCGAATCGATACCGTGTTCTCGATGTTCCCTGACTTAGCGGCGGCCAGGGGGCGCAAGGCAATTACACTGAGCGGCGGCCAGCGAACCATGCTTGCGATGGCGCGCGGCCTAATGTTGGATCCGAAGGTGCTGCTGCTCGATGAACCGACTGCGGGGCTTTCGCCCCCTAACGTGGCTGTTGTTTGGAGGCAGGTTCAGCGCATCGCCGCGGAAGGGACAGCCGTGTTCGTGGTGGAGCAGAATGTGGATCTTGCGATTGCCAATGCACACTGGGTGTACGTGATGACCGCTGGTCAGAACGCGATTGACGGCCCAGCTGACAGGATTGGGCAGCACGATCTCGCGGCGTTGTTCCTGGCAAAGGGGGTGGGACAGCAACACGACTGAGTGTATCCTTGACGCCCAGGAAACATCCGATGTCCTTCCAGTCCCTAGCCTGGATCGTGCTAACGAGAATGATCACCCAGGGGGTCATGCACATGCGACGGAGTCGATTCAGCGGCGCAATGGTGGTGTTGACGGTCATCGCCGCGGGTGCTTTGATCGCCACGTGCGGCGGAGCTACGGGGGCCACCCCACCCATAGTAGTGGCAGAGCTCTTTCCACTCACGGGTCTCCACGCCCATGTCGGTCAGTGGTTTGTTCATGGGGTACAGGTGGCCGTGGCCGATGTGAATGGGAACGGTGGCGTACTGGGGCGGCAGTTAAGCGTCATAACGGCTGACACTGGCGGAGATCCGACGGATGCAGTGACGGCGTGGCATACGCTGTATCTGCAGCACCCGGCATTTGAGGTCGGCCCGGCCATGCCCGATTTCGACGGCGTAGCAGCGTTATACGATCCCGCCCAGCTCGTGGAATTCACGGAGGCGGGATCTAATGCATTTGACCACATGACTTACAAATATGTCTATCGTGCCAATCCGTCGGACTCCACCCTGAGCATTTCCATGGCATACTATGCGATCGCCAAGCACTACATGACGGCATCCCTCCTCTTTGAATCAACCCCCAACGCGTTCGGCGAGGTGCCTGACCTCGTTGCCGCGTACAAGAGGCATGGTGGCACGGTACTCGACATTGAGAAGTTAGCGCCAGGTCAGAGTTCCTACAGAACGGAGATACAGAAGGCGTTTGCGACGCCACCTCAGGTCGTCTTTATTGCTGTCTCAGTGGCGACCGCCAACACCGTGTTTACTGAACTCGGGCAGCTCGGGCATCTCAACGTTCCGTTCATCACCGACAACAGCAACGGCCTTGAGTTTGCGCAAGCTATGGGCCTCGATGCCGCGAGCAAGTATCTCGTCGGTGCGAGCGGCGCGCCGCCCTCCGGACCCGCATGGCAGCATTACACGGCCATGTATCAGAAAGTGTTGGGAAAGAGTCAGCCCGATACGCTGTCAGAGAATATGTACGACGCGGTTGTGATCGCATCGCTCGCGATGACCGACGCCAAGTCGACCAATCCGGCGGTCTTCAATGAGAAGATTCTGGACGTGGCAAACCCTCCGGGGACGGTATGTTACTTTTACTCGCAATGCATCCAGCTGCTGAGCGCGGGGAAGAAGATCAGCTACCAGGGGGCCACTGGCAGTACGGGCTACAACCAGTACCATAATATCTTCGGTACGTGGAGCATTGAGGGGTGGACTGCCAGCGGACAGCGCGTACAAATAATGACGGTGCCGGCCTCCGCGATGTCGACATTCTGAACTCCATTGCTCAACGAGGAGATCTGTCGCGTAGTCGGTCGTGCCGTGGCCTCGGCGCGTCGTATTGGCCACGGAGGCGTGTGCACGTGGAGCGGCGTCGGCGGGGGCGAAGCTGGCACTGAGGCCGGCAGCGCCCTGCTGGGCACTCGAGTTCGTGGACGGCTGTGCGCACGGTAGTCTGCGGGCGCGGCACGGCAGTGCCCAATTCATCGAACTGCTGCAGGAGCCGGATGCGACGGGCCACCACGGCACACTGCAGGGAGGAGACCCTGAAGTGAGGTCGGCAGGCAGCTGGCTAATCGGTGTAGACATCGGCGGCACCTTCACAGACATCGTAGCGGTGGATGGCTCCGACGGAACTTACGTGACAGGAAAGGTGCTGACGACGGTGCACCCGCTCGATGGTGTTTTTAACGCCCTCGAAGCGATTCGCACCAAGGCGGAAATCGAATTGACTGAGGCTGAGTTTTTCGTCCATGCAACTACGCTGGCATCGAATACGCTGATCGAGCGAACTGGCGCGAAAGTCGGCCTCATGACAACGGCCGGATTTCGCGACATCATCGAAATCGGCCAGGAAGATCGGTATGACCTGTACGATCTTCAGATCGACCTCCCCTCAGTCTTAGTGCCGCGTCAGTGGCGCTGCGGAATCCTTGAACGGATGACCGCTCAAGGTCAAGTTCATAGTCAATTGGACGGTCAGTCGGTGCTCGCAGCGACTCAACAGTTACGTGATAGGGACGCCATCGCCATTTGCTTTTTGAACTCGTACGCTAATGATGAACACGAAAAGCAAGCGGCCGAGATGGTCGCCCGTGAATGCCCCGAGACGTACTTCAGCGTATCGTCGGAGGTCGCCCCGATTGTACGCGAGTATGAAAGGTTCATCGCCACCGTGATCAATGCGTATGTCGGTCCGCGCATCTCTTCTTACTTGCGGGACTTGTCGGAATCGCTGATCCGACGGGGGTTCAACGGCCGCGTAGGAATCATGAAATCCGATGGGGGAATGTGTTCTCCGGAGGAGGCTAGCCGCTACCCAGCGCGCATCCTCGAATCGGGGCCGGCGGCCGGGATCATCGCCGCAAGCGCCGTTGCCCAGCGGTGTGGAGAGCCGTTAAGTGTGGCGTTGGACATCGGGGGGACGACTGCCAAAGCGTGCTTGATAAGAGATGGCGTGCCAGCCCTGACGGAGGAGCTGCGGGTCGCACGGCTTCACAGACTCGTCGATGGGAGCGGTCTCCCCTTGCGGCTTCCGAGCCTTGATTTGATTGAAATCGGTGCTGGTGGTGGCAGCATCGCCTCGATCAACAACCTTGGGTTGCTTCAAGTTGGCCCTTCCAGTGCGGGCGCGAACCCTGGCCCGGCCTGTTATGCGCTCGGGGGCGAGTTGCCGACAGTTACTGATGCGGACGCGGTTCTAGGCTATTTGGGTGCTGCCGACTTTGCGGGGGGCGACCTCCAATTGGACGTGGCACGCGCCCAGCACGCGATAGAGGCACACATACTCAGCAGGACCGGCACCCGGGACCCGATTGTCGCAGCTTGGGGCATCTACGATGTAGTAAATGAGAACATGAGCAGAGCCGTACGCTTGCATTGTCTGGAGCATGGCATCGATCCAGGCGCCGTTACGCTGATTGCCACCGGAGGCGCCGGGCCGGTGCACGCCTCAGGGATCATGTCCAGACTTGGAGCCGTTCGCGTGATCTGCCCGGTGGACGCGGGGGTTGGCTCGGCGATCGGATTGTTGCTGGCACCTCGGACCGTCGATCAATCCGTGGCCCAGATCGTACCGCTTGAAGGCCTCACGTCCGAGGAGCTGCGGCGCCGTCTGCTGGCAGTGGAGCGGGACTTACGTTCCAGGCACACCGAAAACGGAACCGGGATGACGGCGACTTGCCACCTGAATGTGAGAGTCCAGGGGCAAGCGTACGATGTAGACCTACTCGTTGCTCCGGAAGCGCCACTCGACGGGTTGGCTTCCGCCTTTCGAAAGGAATACGAGGCTCGGTTTGGGAGGCCACCGTGGCCTGGTAAGCTAGAGATCGTAGGCTGGAGTGTGCGGCTGACTCAAGCTCCATCTGCCATGCCTCGGCACAAGAGGCTCACGACTTCCCGGCCTCGATCCGCTACAACCCGACGCGCCTATTTCGGACCACGCCTGTCGTGGATGGAGGCCAAGCTGCTCGATCGTGCGTCCTTGTCTCCAGGAATGACCGGTGCGGGTCCGATATTGATTCAGGATGAAGCATCGACAATCGTCGTCGGACCTGCACATCGCATGTCCGTGGATCCGGAGGGAAATGTCGTGATTCATTCCGTTAGCGGAGCTCACCTCCATGGCCACTGAAGGCGGCTTCGCTCCCGAGCGAGCATTGGTCCAATCTGATGGCGACACCAGTGGGGCCGGAGCCTTTATCGAACTCGAAATCGACAGAGGTCGCCTCCAGGCGATAGTGGATGAAGCGGGTGTGGTACTGATGCGCACCGCTTTCTCCACCATCGTACGAGAGTCAAAGGACTTTACCTGTGCGATTCTCACTATTGATGGCGGTACAGTCGTTCAATCCGCCCAGAGCATCCCCGCCTTTCTCGGAACCATCACCCACACTGCCCGCGAGATCCTGACTCAATACTCGTTGGCTGAGTGGAAGCCAGGAGACATTATTGGCACTAATGATCCGTGGCTGGGGACCGGGCACCTATTCGACCTCACCCTATTCGCTCCGGTCTTCGTCGATGGCAAGATTGTCGCGCTTGCCGGTGTCGTAGCGCATCTACCTGATGTCGGTGGGCGCGGTCGAGATGCCGCGGCTGCAGAGATTTTCGAAGAGGGTCTGCGCGTGCCGCCGATCAGGTTTGCAAGCAACCAAGGGCTAGACGTTGCTCTGTCTCGTCTTATCCAGGCAAACGTCAGACTCCCAGAACAGGTAATGGGGGACATTAGCGCGCTGCTGAACTCTCTCGGGAAAATCGCGGAGCGTCTGGCCAGTCTCTGTGCTGAAATAACAATTGAACGGTTTCACTACACGTGTCGCGAGTTGGCCAAGCGGACTGAGGCATACATGCGTAACGCGATCCTAACTATTCCAGATGGCACATATCAGTCGATCCTCGCGGCCGAGCGCATAGGTCACCTCAGTTTTACTGTCAAGTTGCACGTGACCATTGAAGGCGATAGGGTCCTAGTGGATTTCGCTGGGTCGTCACCGCAAGTGCCGGCCGGCGTGAATGTTGCCCTCTCCTTCACGACTGCATATACGGTCTACGGCCTGAAGTGTCTTTTGGCACCTGCTTTGCCGCTCAATGAAGGAATCTTTGCTCCAATCCAGGTGATAGCTCCTGCGGGCTCGATAGTGAATAGTAGGTTTCCGGCGGCAGGTTCTGCACGCAGTTCCGTTGGGCACTTTATTCCGACGCTATTGTTTGACGCCCTTGCCGAGGTCGTGCCCCACGACTGCATTGCAGAGTGCGGGGCGCCGAGACCGCTCCTGAACCTGCGGGGTACCGACACAGATCGGGGTGCGTTCTCACCACTCATAATCGCGGCTGGCGGCTTCGGAGCGCGTTCCACGAAGGATGGCCCGTCATGCTTGGCGTTCCCCACCAATACTGAGTGCGCACCGATAGAGATGATAGAAGCAACTGCGCCGGTGTTGTTCCGAGAGAAGGAGCTCATTACTGACTCAGGCGGTGCTGGCTTGTTCCGGGGTGGTCTGGGGCAGAGGGTCGTCGTGGAGTGTCTTGCCGACCACGCGGAGGCATTCGTCCGTGCGCAGCGTTTACGACGGCCGGCGAAGGGCATACTAGGCGGTCGGCCGGGGGGTCTCGCGGCGATCATTGTCAACGGCAAGGCGGTCTACAGCCCTTTGCGCAAGATTCGACTACGAAAGGGCGACACGATCGCAATCCATTCACCTGGGGGCGGCGGGTATGGCACGCCGACGAGTCGTGCTAGGGATCTGGTCACGGAGGACGTGCAAAATGGATATGTGTCGAGCGAGAAGGCGGTAGCATTGTACGGCGCGCAGCTCGAGAAAGGTGCCGTCAAGGAGGGTGTTGGTGATGACTGAAATGTGCGTCCTGGCGCCAACGGGCTCGCTGGGGGCCGGATACCGGCTCGAGTCCCTTCGACGGGCGATGGCCTGGAAGCCGGACTTCATCGGTTGCGATGCAGGGTCGACCGATAGCGGCCCCTACTACCTGGGGTCAGGTGCCCTCCACTTCTCGGAGGCGGCCATGCGTCGGGACCTCCAACACATGCTGGCGGCAGCGCGCAATGCTCGCATTCCACTGTTAATTGGCTCCGCTGCGACCGGAGGAGCAGATAATCAGCTATCTGTGGTTGTCGGTATGGCGGAGGATATTGCTAAGCAGGCCGGCCAGCATTTCCGCTTGGGAGTCATCCATTCGGAGCCCGCGAGAGATTACCTGCGAGAGAAGTATCATAATAAGAAGATTCGCCCGTTGGGTACTGCTCCCAGCATCGATGAAAGTGTTTTTGATCGAAGTGCGCACATCGTTGCAGTAGCTGGAGTAGAGCCGTTTCAGGCGGCCTTGGACCTTGGAGCCGACGTCGTAATCAGCGGGCGGAGCACCGACGCATCGATTTTCGCCGCCATCCCGACGCGTGCCGGTTTGGCGCCAGGTCCTGTTTGGCACGCCGCCAAGGTACTTGAGTGTGGCGCTGCGGCGGTGGTGAATCGCAAATATTCCGACCCGCTAGTCGCCTGGATTCGCGATGATCACTTTGTGATTGAGCCGCCCAATCCAGACTATCGTTGTACCCCGCTCAGCGTCGCCTCGCATTCACTCTATGAGAATGGCTCCCCCACTGAACTCGTAGAACCCTCTGGGACGCTCTACCTCGATCGTGTCACCTATGAGGCGATCAACGAGCGCGCCGTGAAGGTAAGCGGTAGTCGTTTTGAATCGTCAGATACATATACGGTGAAGCTGGAAGGCGCAGAACTCGTGGGATACCAAACCGTGGTCATTGGATCCATTCGGGATCCCGTGATCCTCCGTCAATTGGAATCATGGTTGGAAGGCATGCAGGGTACTGCTCGGCAGCGCTTAGAGGAGATTTTCGGTACCGACGACGCGGCATCAATCCAGATCGGCGTACGCCGGTATGGGGTTAATGGGACGTTGGGCAAGCTTGAGCCAGATCCCCGCATTTCACATGAAGTGGCCTTGGTGTTCGAGGTGACCGCTCATAGCCAAGACCTCGCTACTTCAGCAGCCAAGGCCGTGACTCACATTGCGAGTCACTATGCGGTTCCCGAGTGGTCTGGCTTGATCAGTGCGCTCGCCTTTCCACACTCGCCAACGGAGCTGAACCGGGGCCCCGTCTACCGATTCAACTTCAACCACGTGCTCGAACTTGAGGATCCACTCGAGCCGTTCTCGATTGAAACGTTGAACATCTAAGATAGGAGTGAGCCCCCAATGGCACGCTTGGCTGAACTGGCGACGCTGATCCGAAGTAAGAATGCCGGTCCGTTCACGTTGACGATCGACATCATGTTTGGTGATCGAGCCACCTACGACCGTGTGGTACAAAGTGGCGTATTAAGTCGAGCTCGAATCGGCTCGATCTACCATTTGAGAGAGGAGGACGTAAAGATCTTCCCGTACGCGCCGGCAAATGCAATAAAGGTCACCTTCCCGCGGCCGGTGGCATCAGGTGACCTGGCAGACGGTGATGTGCTCGCTGGCCAACAGTATGCGCCACTAGTCGACCTTCTCGTCGAATAGGAGAATTCGTCGATGGGTGGTTGCTAGTTTTGTCGAATATGCTACGTGATTCGACGGTTATTCGACCGCAGGTCCAATTTCAATGGCGCCGGTTTGGCTCCGTCGATCTGCGCGGCTTGGCGCAGCTCATCGCGCCGGCGTTCGCACCGTCCGGGGCGCGGGCGGGCGCCTAGCCGCCCGCGGGCGGCATCAGCGGGAGGTGGAGCAAGAACTCGAACTTCTCGGTACTGCAGGGCTACGACGGCATCTACGAGAGCCTGACCGGATACGACGAGCACACGAACGTCGTGCCGGCCCTCGCGCAGCGGTGGGAGATCACCAACGACGGGAAGACCTACACGGTTCCACCTGCCACCCAACGTGAAGTTCCACAACGGGCAGCCGATGACGGGCGACGACGTGCAGTACAGCATCGGCCGCGTCCTGGATCCGAAGACCGTCGCGCCACTGCGCAGCTGGTTCGACGCGATCAAGGAGATTCAAGGTCCTGGACCCGTTGACCGTCCAGCTGAACCTCGACGCCCCCTACCCCGAGCTGCTCAGCGCGTTCGCCGCGCTGCGCGCGTCGGCGATCATGCCGAAGGGGTATGCCGACGCGACCAATCTGACGACGAACGCCGTCGGGACCGGACCCTTCAACTTAGTGGAGTACGTGCCCCAGGATCACATCACCTACACGCGCAACCCGGACTATTGGGACCAGCCGCTCCCGTACCTCGACGAGATGACATTCAAGATCCTTAGCGAGGAGGCGGCGTGCCTCGCCGTCCTGCACGCCGGCCAGATCCAGTACGCCGAGCTCAGCGCGCAGGGCGCGGCGCACTGCCAGGCATCAGCGTCCTGAAGTCGCCCTACGCCTGGCTCGGCTGCCACGAGATCAACGTGGCGCAGAAGCCGCTGAACGACGCCAGGGTACGCCGCGCGCTCCGCATGGCCGTCGACACGCGGGAGATCATCGACAAGGCGATCTTCGGCGGCGGCGTGCTGTCCGGCCCCATCAACACCGGCTTCGCCAACTGGGCGCTCGATCCGCGGACGCTTCCCTTCAACACGCCGGACGTCGACGGCGCGAAGCGGCTGCTCGCCGAGGCGGGCTATCCAAATGGCGGATTCACGATCGAGATCCGCTGTTCGCCCCACTACCCCGAATTCGTGGCGAGCGCGCTTGTGATCCAGCAGTCCCTGCGCACCCTCAACGTGACCGTGAACGTCGTCCAGATGGAGTGGGGCGCGTTTTCGGCCGCGATCACCCAGGCGGTGCAGACCGGCGGCCGCGAGGGCGGGCAGGTCTTCGCGACGGCGCTGACCTTCCGCCCGGGCCCGGACGGGTACGTGTACCCCTGCTTCTCCAGCAAGGGATCGTACAACATCGGCGTCTACGCCAATCCCGCGCTGGACCGTCTGATGGACGAGGCCCGGTCGATCACGAACGCCGACCAGCGGCGCAGCCTCTACGTGACGATCCAGCGGGCGCTGCTGCAGGACTCGCCGTACTGGTGGTGGTACGCCAAGTACAACATCGAGGCGCTGTCGACAAGGTTCCACGGGTATCAGCAGTCGTTCACCGGCCGCCGCATCTTCCTCAAGCGGACGTGGATGGCGGCGTGAGGCACGCGTCCACGGCGTGACCGGCGCCGCCGACGGGCTGAGGTATCGCGGCGTCTCGCTGGCCGACCTGACCACAGACCTGGGGGTTCACGTTCCCGCGAGCCGAAGGAATAGGAGAAGAAGAGAAGAAGCGGGGTTTATGACGCTCCAACTCACCTTTGGCGAGAAGCACGCTGAAACCGTAACGCGATTTCTCCCGATCCGACGGTGAATCGCATTGTCCCAATAGTTCGGAGGGGACATCTCACCCAACTCCTCGGTTGCGATGAGTCCTTGACCACCGAGGGTTTGTGAGGTGTTATTGTGTTTCAAATCCTAAATGGGGCATGTCTCGTTTCCGAAAGTCCCGGGCGCTCAGCCCGGAACGATGAACGGATGAGGCGCGAGGGCGTATAGTGGCGGATGCGAATCATGTGCGGAACACGATGAGTCGAGCGGCCGAGACGCGGCTCATTCTGGGAGGGCATTCCTTCATCAGTCAGCTGGGCAACGACCCGCGCGCGTCAGAGCGCGAACAGGTCCGGATCGTCGAAGCATGCCTCGATCACGGGATTCGATGGTTCGACACGACCTATCAGCCCGAGCGCGTCGCCCTGGGAGACATCCTGCACGCCCTCGGCAGGCGCGACGAAGCCAAGATCCTGGCCTGGAATTTCTTCCGGGACTTCTCGCGAGGCGATGACTGCGGGCCGCCGGAGTACTACCGCCCCGAGCACATTGATCTGATCCTAGAGCAGTTGCGTACCTCCTACGTCGACTGTCTGGTCGTCGTGCCGCTGGACGATGCCGAGCAGAACCGCCGGCAGATGGAGCTCATGGTCGAGTGGCGGCGGAAAGGCTACACGCGCTCCCTAGGAATCTGGGTCGGGGAGCAGGCGCCCATCGGGAGCCAGGAGACTCGCGAGGCGTTTCGCTTCGCGATCAGGCCCTTCAACGTCACGACGGACGACGCCGCCCCAGCCTTCGCAGCCTATAAGGCGGCTGGGTGGGAGACGATTGCTACGTCCCCGTTCTTTCGGGGATGGGAGCTCGACAGGATCGTCACCCAGGCGTCGGACCGCGGGCACGGCGACAACGAGAGTCTGCGGCCCGTCGTGGCGGACCTGATGCTGCGGTTCTCGCTGTTTCAGCGCGACGTTGATCGCGTGATCGTGGCGATGAGGAAGGCGGAGTGGGTGACGCGCAACCTCGAAAGCGTGGCCCGGGGACCGCTGACCGTCGAGGAGCGTCGCTTTCTAGAGCGCATGAGCGGAGTCGCCAGGACGAAACCGCGCTGGTGGCAGCGCCTGCGAGGCGTCAAGGCGAGGACGCACCGCCTGTGGCAGCGCCTGCGTCACGGGCTCTGACCGCCGCGGCCCGGTTCCAGGCCACCCTCGCCGGGACGCCGTACGCGACCCCGTATGACTCGACGTCCTGGGTGACGACGGATCCGGCGCCGATCACGGCCCCGCGGCCGATGCGCACACCATCCAGCACCCTGCAGCCGGATCCGATCCAGACGTCCTCGCCGATCTCGATGCCTTCCTGTGTCAGCGGCTGCGCGCTCATCGGCACGTCGATTCGTGCGAAGCCGTGGTTGGCCGGGATAACGACGGTG
This sequence comes from bacterium, assembly GCA_035295165.1. Lineage (NCBI taxonomy): Bacteria > bacterium. Next base: position 10,918 of record DATGJN010000070.1, on the reverse strand, counting down.
TGCGCGCCAATCATGGTATCGCGGCCGATCGCGAGGCCGCCGTGGCCGTAGAGGACGCAGTACGGTCCGACGTACGCGTGCGCGCCGATCTCGATGGAGCCGCCATACGCTGCGAGGATGACCCCGTCGGAAATGATGACCCACTCCGAGATCAGAATGTGTCCGCCGAGTGAATAACCGTCGGAGTCCGTCTGTATCATGGCGCCCTCACCGATATGGGCGGAGGGAGCGATTCGGATACCGGGCGTGGCGTTCAGCCGGCGCAGCCGAATCTGGCGCCGAATCCTCGCAAGCAGTGAAGGAATGCCGCTCATCTCAAGAAGCGTCCAATAGCGGGAGACACTCCAGCAACCCTTCGGCTTCGTGCGAGCAGTCCTTCCATCGCGTGGCCTTTGGCTTTTTGCGCGCTTCGGGGTTCGTGTCGAGGCCGGCGGCGAGCCAGCCGCCGTGCCTCGCGTCGATCAGGTACCTCTTGACGTACTCCCACAGGCGCACAAAATGCTCTTCGTACGTGACCGCATCGGCGGGGTGAAGCCGCGCCACCGCCATCAGCAGCCTCATTCCCTCGGCCTGAGCCCACCAGCACTTGCTGCGCACAAACACGACACTGTCCTCAATATACGCAGGACCGAAACTGGACCCTGCGAGGTGGAACCCGGCCTTTTCGGCGTCCCAGGCGACGCGCAGCATCGTGTCGAGCATCGATTTGGCGACCCGTGCCGTGTCCCGGTCGACAGTTCCGGCGAGAGCTTCCGCCGCCGGCAACATGTGATTCGCGGCACGGAGAACCTGCGCGTAACGGGCGAAGTCGGGGATCGGCGTCCAGTCCGGGTGTGCGTACATGTGCATCACTCCAGGGGCGACGACGAGGCGGTCGCGCGCGATGCACAGCAGTTCCTCCACGCGCGCCCTCAGCAGCGCGTCGGGCCATGCCCGGTACAGATCGGCGAATCCCCTGAGGAGATCGCAGGTGGTGTTGGCGTCCTTGAATCCGATCGGTGTCCCAATCGCGTCCCTGTGCCGGTCCGGAGCCGCCCCTTGGTCCGCCGACACAATCGGCGTCCCGTCCTGCCGGTAGAACCCGAAGTAACCGCCGTGCCGGCCATCGTGGGCGTGCCGGTCCAGCCAGCTGAAGGCCGCTTTCGCCAGTTCCAAACAGTCGGGGTCCCGTGTCAGTTGATAGCACGCCACACACGCGGAGATCGCGTAGCTCATGCCGTGCCCATGCTTCGTCGATCCTTCTAGGGGCGCTCCGACCCGATCGAGCTGCCTGTACCAACCGCCCATCCGACGATCCCACATCGTCTCCTTGAGGTACCGAAAACCGTGCGCGGCCGCCTCGCGTAGCGGTGAATGATCGGGGGCGTGGGCCGCGCCTCGCGCCGCCGCAAGAGTCTGCCGCGCCTGATACTCTAGCATCTTGACTTGCGATCCCGAGGGTTTCCATCGGTAGTCGAAATCGCAGAGGAACCCGCCGTGTTCCCGATCGACGCAGCGCGGGAACCAGACTCCCATGAGGCGGCGCAGTTCCGCCTCCAGCTCGTTGCGCAGCGGAGCCCTCATGAGAGGGCCGGCTCCATTACATCACCCATTCTTAGGAAGCCGGCGGGATTCGCGCCCGTCCGCTGCGCGCCGGTCCCCGTGAGACTGGTCGGGAAGCGGGGCCGCGCCGACCTGGCGCGGCGGCCAGAGGTCGTCGGCATCAAGGAACACAATCACGCCGCCGCGCGCCAGCGCCGGCCCGCAGGATCGCGCGCGTGCGGGACTGCCGTTTCCCTGGTTCACGTAGTACACGTAGCGAAGGCCGTCCTGGAGCCGCGGTACAACTCCAACGGTGTCATCGGCCGATCCATCGTCGGCGATGATTAGTTCGAGGTGGGCACAATCCTGACGCCTGACGCTGTCAACCGCCTCGGCCAGGTACGGCTCACTGTTGAAGACGGGAATGATCACGCTCACGCAGCGCCCGGCGTCCGTCATGCGGCCTGTATCCAGTGATCATCGGCGGCATGGGGCAACCCCGTACCAACATCAAACGATCCACAAAAGCGATCGTCGCCGTGCCCGCGTGACTCCCTCGTATTCACACCGCCATGCATGCGCCACGGCTCCCCGCGGGCGGCAATTGCGATCAGTTCCCCGACGCCGCCGGTATCTTTGTAGCAGAATCGCACAGACGATATTGACAGGGGGGGTTCCAGTTGGGCGCCTGTACTCCTCCCACCAAAGGTGCCCACCCGGCTTTTCCCCATCCGGGGCTTTTGCATCAAGGGTATCGCCTGCAGGGCTGCACGCCGGCAACGCTGTTCGCTGGCAGAAATGTCAGCTAAGCCAGCTAACCCACGCCGCTGGGCTCGATTGGAGGGCAAACTGTCACTACCTCGTCCACGCTGGACGCTCTAGCGGGTGCGGTTGATCGTGATGGGTACGCTATTTCCGATCCGGTGCCCCGCGTGTACCATCCGCGGCATGACGGGAAACCAACTTGGGGGTGTCGAACGTACGCGCAAATCAGGGGAGACGCGCGTGACAGACCGGATTCCATTTCGAGTTCGCCCGATGCTCGCCACGCTCGCGGGCGCGCCGTTCAGCCGGCCGAACTGGGCCTACGAGGAGAAGTACGACGGCTACCGGATCCTGGCCTATAAGGAAGGAAACCGCGTGCGCCTCTTGTCGCGGAACGCCCTGGACCGTACCGCGCAGTATGCCAACGTGGCCCGGGCCGTCAGCGCGCTGCCGTACCGGACACTCGTGCTCGACGGCGAGATCGTGGCGTTCGACCGACGGGGTGTGTCGCGGTTCCAATTGCTCCAACGCGGCGCCGCGCCGACGTACGCCGTCTTTGACTGTCTGTACAAGGACGGGCAGGATCTCCGGCGACAATCCCTTTCCGCGCGGCGGGCCGCGCTGGAATCGGTGGTGCGCGGAGGGGGTGTCCTGATGCCGGCCCGCAGGCTTGCCCGCGACGGGTACGCCGCCTACCGGGTGGCGCGGCGCCGCGGTTACGAAGGGCTCGTCGCCAAGGATCTCCACGCCGCCTACGTGGAGGGTCGGTCGCGCGAGTGGCTGAAGGTGAAAGTGCGTCACGAGGACGAGTTCGTCGTGGTCGGCTACACGGCACCCAGGGGATCGCGCGCATACTTCGGGTCGCTGCTCCTCGCTGCGTACGATCACGGGACGTTGCGCTACGTGGGGAAGGTGGGCACGGGCTTCGACGCGAGCACGCTCGCCGCGCTGCACCGCCGATTCCATTCGTTGATTCGGAAGACGCCGGCGGTCGTCGATGCGCCGCGCGAGCGCGGGGTCACCCATCTTGCCCCGCGCCTCGTTGCACAGGTCGCCTTCGACGAGTGGACGGCAGACCGCCGGCTGCGGCAGCCCGCGTTCCTGGGGTTGCGCGACGACAAGACTCCCTCCGCGGTCGCGTTGCCGGAGGCGTAGACATGACGCGGTCCGTCCGGCGGTCTCGCCAAGTCGAACGGGCCCTCGTGCACCCGGACAAGGTGTTCTGGCCGGACGAGGGGTACACGAAGCGGGACCTCGCCGAATTCTACGTGCGTGTGTTCCCGTGTCTCAGGTCGTTTGTCCGCGATCGCCTGCTGACGCTGGAGCGGTGCCCCGACGGCATGCGGGGCGATTGTTTCTACCAGCGGCAAGCGCCGTCGAGCCTGCCGGTAGGCACTCCGACCAAGCGCGTGCGGGACAAGACGGGGAGCACGGTCTACGTGGTGGGCGGGCGGCTCGCCACGCAGCTGGAACTCGTGAACCTCGGCTGCATCGCGGTGCACGTGTGGAACAGCCGGGCGCGTGCGCCGCGTCGGCCGGACTGGGTGTGCGTCGACGTCGATCCCACGTCAGGTGAGTTTGCCGACGCGGCCCGCGCGGGACTGCGTGTGAAACAAGCACTGGACGCGCTCGGGCTCGCGTCGTTTCCGAAGACGTCCGGCAACCGCGGGCTTCACGTGTTCGTGCCCATCTCCCCGGGACCGGATACTGCCACCGTGCTCGCGTTCGCGGAAGCGTTCGTGCGTGCGCTTGCCGCAAAACATCCGAAGACCTTGACCGTCGACGCGCGGATCGCGGCGCGGCGGCGCCGCGTATACCTCGATCCGTTTCGGAACGGGTTTGCGCAGACCGTGGTCGCTCCATACTCCGTGCGGCACCGTCCGAAGGCGCCCGTGTCAACGCCGCTCGACTGGTCCGAGGTCGCGCCGAGTCTGAAGCCGGCGGTATTCAATCTGCGTAGCGTATTGAAGCGCTTAGAGGCTCCTGACCCCTGGCGGGGGTTCTTTAGGCTGGCTCGACCGCTCCCGAGTTTGGCGGATCTCGCCGGCGGCTAGGAATCGGTGTCACATGGGCTCGTCGTGCCGCACGACCGATTTACCGTGCATCCCGCGTGCGCCCAGAACCGTTGTCATACGCGATTCCTGGGCGGCGCCTCCGATGGCCGGGCCGTGGCCGACGAGTCTGTGTCCGGGTTTTTGGCGGCAATACTTGCGGGCCATGAACCGCGATTTGATCGGGAATCGCTATGGGTTCGGGCGTCGTACTTCGTCCGTTTGGATACCAGGATCTAATCATTCGGGTTAGTTACCATGCGAGAGCCCCGAATCTACAATGTGGTTCGGGGGGATTCCGTACGAGAACCCAACACAGCGATCGCCCCGACACAACAGAGCGGCTCCCTGACAGGGAGCCGCTTGAGGCAGGCGTGTGGACAGGAGACTCCCTCCTGCCGGGTCGGACTGGCGTCCTCTCGCAACACCGCAGACGTTCGAGCGCGCGGCGCCCGGCCGTAGCGGGGGCATGTGCAGCCGTGGTCGAGGAGGTCGTCCAGAACGTTGTGGTCCGTTAAGCACGAGCGTGACGATCGTCGTACACTCGCGGCCGCTGAGAACGCCAGCGCGCGGGTCGTTCGTGTGTTTCTTGTCAGCCGGTTTTCGTTGTCGCGCAGCGTCCTGCAATCGACGCTGGAGGGTGACGTCCGCATCAAGATTGTGGCGACGGCGGAGACGTCGCGCGAGTGCGCTGCGCAGTTGGGACGTGTTCAAGCCGACGTCGTTGTCGTCGACGGGGTCGAGTTCGTGCGACAGGATCTCGAACCGCTCGCGATCGCCGGCCGCATCATGGCCGGGATTCGCGTGCTCGCGATCGCGGCACGGTCAAGCGAGGAGGCGTGTCTCGACGCGGTGCGCATGGGAGTGTCCGGATACCTGCCAGCTTCCGTGGAGCCCGAGTATCTTCGCAGGACGGTGCACGCGGTGGAGAAGGGCGAGACCGTCGTGCCCGAACATCTGATGCGCGCGTTGCTGACTCATCTCGCGCAGCGACAGCGGCCGGTGAAAGAGACCGTGACGTTGACGGCGCGAGAACGCGACGTGTTGCGGAGACTCGCGGAGGGACTCACCGACAAACAGATCGCGGCGCGACTGCTGGTGGCGCCCGGCACCGTGCGGATTCACTTGCGATCCGTGTACCGGAAGTTGGGAATTCGCACTCGCGCCCAAGCAGCGGTCTACGCGGCGACGAATGGACTGGACGACGGCGCGGTCGTTGTTCAGTCGATCGAGGCCGTGCCGCAACGCACGTGATTCGCTTCCATCGGCGCGTCGTGTTTCTCCCGTGGGCGATACGATCGAGACGACTGGTGTTGACGACCCGGGACGACCACTCTGTGGCGTGCGAGCGCGCCGAGTTTTGCGCACGAGATGGGACGGCAGGCGGCGATCGCGCAGCAATCAGCGTCGTTCAGGCATCACGGGCCCCAGCCGGCCGTATCGTTCGGGTGCAAATGTGGGCGGAACCGGATCGATCGGGGTATGTCGGTCAATCCCGGTGGTGCACGTGAGCACCACGCGGCGGAGGCGGCAGGAGTATTCGTTTTGCCGAGTGCGTGCCGTGCCGAACGGATGTATCGTCTTGCTGGGCGGACTCCCACCATGCTGGCATCGCAGCCGTTACCTTCGTGGTCCTCACCCGTCGAATCCGCAGGAGTCCGAAACATCATCGGTGGTCTTTGCGCAGGCCACGTTTCACGGTGTCACCCGGGGGGGTAAGCTGATGCGAGGACGGATGCGGTGTGTACGCGGTCCTGGATCGTTCAACCGTTTCGCCCGTCGGGTGGCGGGGTTAGCGACAGCGGTGCTGGTGGCCGCGTCGGCGCTCGCACTCCCGATGCGCGCGGTCGCGGATGCCCGTGATGTGTCGCTCGGCGGCGTGTGGATCGGACACATCGACCAAGATTCACAGGGGATAAGCGCGGCCGATCGCGCGACGGCGGTCACGCGCCGCCTGACTGAGTTGGTGAGCGATCCCACCTTGCGGGGGGGCGCCGTGACCGTGACGGTGCGCCCCGCGGGCAACGACGCGGTCATCTCAGTAGCGTCCCACCTCATCATCACGATTACCCAGGCCGATGCTGCGGCTGTGTCGGTGCCGCCGGTCGTCATGGCGGAGCAGTGGGGGGCCCGGCTCGCCCAAGGGCTGATTCGGGCGTTGGCTGTTTCCGCAGTGCGGCTGGATACCCCCGATGGTGTCACTACCGTTTCGCGGACAAATGCATCCGGCTCGAGCAACCCGTCGCAATCGGGGTCCGTGACCGCTCCCGCATCTTCCTCCGCACCGGGGTCCACCGCGCCGGCCACGCCGCCTGCAGGGTCGTCTTCCGCCCCGGCGGCCACGCCCGCCCCCACGCCCCCGACGCCCAACTCGCCGGCCACCGGCCAAGGCGCCCCTGCACCGTCAGGGCAGCCCGCTCCGGGGCAGTCCCCATCTGCGCAGCCAGCTCCCGCACAGCAGCAGAGGCCAGCAGCGCCGGCTACGCCCAGTACTGCACAGCAGACGCCGGCAGCGCCGGGCACGCCGAGTCCCGCTGCGGCGCCGAGTCTCGGCGTGTCCGATGTGCAGCTCGTGCCGACCTCCGACACGCACGTCGCGCCCGGCGGACGCGTGACCTTCGCGCTGAGCTTCAAGGTCCAGGGGAACGTCGATGCGGTGGATGTGACCGTGGGTTGGCAGGGCCAGGGGCAAGAGCCGACGTACGCCAAATTCGTTCGCGTAACGCCGACGCAGGGCGACAACACTCTCAACAACGTCTGGTTCAACATCGCGAAGGATGCGACCCCGTTTTACATCTTCAGGGTGTATGCGGTCGTTAAGGTAGGCGATACCGTTCTGCGATCGTCGCCGGTGATGGTGATCGTCCGACAACCGAATTGATTCCTGCGACGGCCCAGTCGAGCCGCGCCGCGGGTGAGGACCGGTCGCGTGCGGCTACGGTTGTCGTGTGCGCCAGAGAGGTTGGCGGATCGAAATAAAGATGTGGTGATAGGCAATAAAGAGACATCAAGGTCTCGTTCGAATACGAAATTCACTCGCCATCACTATCTCATTAATTCCCCATTCGTATTCAGGCAGCAAAGATCAATCTTCAGCAGCCGCCCATATAATTCAGATTGGATGAGTGCTTAATTCGAAAAACCCCGCAGGATTCTTCAAGAGATAGCGGGGTTTGCGCTACATGAACACAATACTGGAACCGCACGTGGAGTGTGACTGCGGTCGCGTGGACCACGCGGGAAGGGGGTGAGGGCGCACCGGGCTGGCAGGATACGTGACCGCGCAGGTTGCGCGATCCCCGGGTGTCCGGAAGAAGAGTTCGCCTCACGATGGACGCACTCGTGGTTGCTACCGCATGTTGCAGTGTGGTTCGGCACGGTAGTGGTTCGGGAAGCTGAGGGGGTGATGTGTTCTTATGGGTAATGGTCGCAAGCGTCAGCGGCGATCGATCCGGCATCGCGCGTACTTCCTGGTGACGGTGCTACTCGCACTGACCGTCCCGATGTTCTATATCGGCGCGATGGTACCGGCGGCACACGCTCTTCCCAACGGCAACGGGATCGCGGTCGGGTCAAACGGTGCCAAGGGGACGGGTAACTTCGGCAACACGGGTTCCGCGGGCAGCGGCAACGCGACCGGCGGCGGCGGCAGCGGCAACGGTGGCGCCGGCGGTAGCGGCGGTAACGGTGGCGGTCAGAACTCCGGTCCGGACGCCGGCAACGGCGGCACCGGCGGCAACGGTGGTTCTGGCGATGGTGGCAACGGCAACGGCGTCGGGATCGGCGCCGGTGGCGATCAGGGGAACAGCAACACCAACACAGGGAACAACGCGGGAGCCGGCGGCAACGGAAGCGGCACCGGCAACGGCGGTAGCACGAACGGCAACGGCGCGGCCGGTGGTAGCGGCGGCAACGGCGGGAGTTCCAGCGAGGCCACAGACGGCGGCTCCGCTGGTAACGGCGGCGCTGGCGGCAACGGTGGCTCCGGCGAAGACCTGAACGGCAACGGCGTCGGCGTCGGCGTCGGGGGCGACGGCGGGAGCTTCAACGGTAGCGGCGGCGGGACCGGGGGCACGGGTACGGGCACCGGCACCGGCGGCAACAGCAATGGCAACGGCGGCGCCGGCGGGAACGGCGGCAACGCTGGGAGCAGCAACTCGTCGTTCGAAGAGGACACGCAAGCGGGCAACGCCGGGGACGGCGGTAAGGGCAGCAACGGCGGCCTCGTGAACGGCAACGGCGTTGGTGTGGGCGTCGGCGGCGAAGGCGGCGACGAGAACACCGGCGGCGGCAGTGGTGGTAACGGCACCGGCTCGGGCACCGGCGGCAGCAACAACGGCGACGGTGGCGCAGGTGGGGCCGGCGGCGCAAGCGGCAACAGCAACAGTACCGGTGTGGACGGAGCGGGTTACGGTGGCGGCGAGGCTGGCAGCGCTGGCAACGGCGGCGACGGTGGCAAGGGCGGCGAGGGCGGTAACTTCAACGGCAACGGCATCGGCGTCGGCATTGGTGGCGACGGCGGTACCGAGAACAGCGGCGGCGGTAGCGGTGGCGCTGGCACAGGCACCGGCACCGCGGGCAGCAACAACGGCAACGGTGGCGCTGGCGGCGCCGGCGGCGCAAGCGGCAACAGCAACACCGGCGGTAGTGGCGGCAACGGCTACGCCGGTAGTGAGGACGCAGGTAACGGTCACGGCGGCGACGGCGGCGATGCCGGGAACGCCGGTAATGGCGGCAAGGGCGGCGAGGGTGGCAACTTTAACGGCAACGGCATCGGCGTCGGCATCGGCGGCGGCGGTGGTGATGAGAACTCTGCCGGTGGCAACGGTGGCGCTGGCACAGGCACCGGCACCGGCGGCAGCAACAACGGCGACGGCGGCAAGGGTGGCGCCGGCGGCGCGAGCGGAAGCAGCAACACGGCAGGTAACGGCGGGAACGGCGTTGGCGGCGCAGGCAGCGACGGCGGCAACGGGTACGGCGGCGACGGCGGCGATGCCGGGAACGCGGGCAAGGGTGGCAAGGGTGGCGAGGGCGGCAGCTTCAACGGCAACGGCATCGGCGTCGGCATCGGCGGCGATGGCGGCTCAGAGGCGACCGGCAACGGGAACGGTGGCGCTGGCACGGGTACCGGCACCGGCGGCAGCAACAACGGCAACGGCGGGAACGGCGGCGCTGGCGGCACGAGCGGCAGCAGCAACACCGGCGGCAACGGTGGCACCGGGACCGGCGGCGCGGATGTCAGTGGAGGCGATGGTGGCAACGGCCACGGTGGCGACGGTGGCGATGCCGGGAACGCGGGCAAGGGCGGTAGCGGCGGCGAGGGCGGCAACTTCAACGGCAACGGAATTGGTGTAGGCACGGGCGGCGACGGTGGGAGTGAGAACGGCGCGAACGGCGCGTCGGGCACCGGAGTCGGCACCGGCGGCAGCAATAACGGCAACGGCGGGAACGGTGGCGCTGGCGGAAGCACCGGTAGCAGCAACAGCGGCGGGAACGGCGGCGCTGGGACCGGCGGAGTCGGGTCGGGCGCGTCCGCTGGCGATGACGGCCAGGGCACCGGTGGCAACGGTTACGGCGGCGACGGCGGCGGCGCGGGCAACGGTGGTAGTGGCGGGCACGGTGGTTCCGGTGGCGACTTCAACGGCAACGGCGTCGGGGTCAACGGCACGGGCATCGGCGGCGGTACCTCCTCGGCCGGCGGCAGTGGCGGCGGCGAGGGCGGTAGCGGTGGCACCGGTACGACCAACAACGGGAACGGCAACGGCGGCAACGGCGGTGCAGGCGGCGCGGGTGGCAGCAACAACACCGGCGGCAACGGCGGTAGTGGCACCGGCGGGGCGGGCTCTGGCGGCACGTCCGACACGATGGACGGCAACGGCACGGGCGGCAACGGAGTCGGCGGTGACGGTGGCCAGGCAGGTAACGGCGGCAAGGGCGGCGGCGGCGGCGAGGGTGGCAGTTGGAACGGTAACGGCTACGGTACCAGCGGTGGCACAGGCACCGGTGGTGCGGGTAACGGCAACGGCGGAAACGGCGGTGCTGGCGGCGCGGGTGGTAGCAGCAACAAGGGTGGTGCCGGCCAGGGCGGCCAGGGCATCGGGAACGGTGTTGCCGGTGGTACGGGCGACGACGGTACGGCCCATGGTGGTAACGGGTACGGCGGCGACGGCGGTGACGCAGGCACAGGCGGCTCCGGCGGCTACGCCGGCGACGGTGGGTACGACAACGGAAACGGCTCGGCCTCTGGCGGCACGGCGACCGCTGGCAGCGGCAACGGCAACGGCGGCAACGGCGGTGCTGGTGGCGCGGGCGGTAGCAGCAACAAGGGTGGAGCCGGCGGCGCGGGCACCGGCGGTGACGGCAATCTCGATCCCGGCAAGTCCGGTGGTAACGGCTACGGTGGCGACGGCGGCGACGCAGGCACGGGCGGCGAGGGCGGCAGCGCTGGAGACGGCGGGAACCATAACGGAAACGCATCGTCCAACGGCGGCTCGGCCACCGGTGGCGGCCTGAACGGCAACGGCGGCAACGGCGGCGCGGGCGGTCTTGGCGGCAACAGCAACACGGGTGGCCAGGGCGGC
>DATGJN010000069.1 GCA_035295165.1 bacterium | reverse complement strand
CGAGACGGGATGCGGCTGCGCGCTGGGGGTGTCGCTGCCGGTAAGGCGCGCACCGGCTCCGTGCGGGTGCGTCGGCGGCTCAACGAGACCCGCGATCCACCACTACTCACTGGTACCCTATCCGGTCGCGCAGGAGACGGTGCCCACCGACCTGACGGTCGCGCCGACACAGGTCGGGCCGGATGTCAGCTCGCCCCCCATGATGGCCAGATCATCGCGTCGAGTTCCAGAGCCGTTCGGCGCGCGGCCGCAATGCGGGCGCGATGCGCCGAGGCGGACCGCCGTGTGCCGATCGCGACGCGCTGCGGAACGAGCCGTGGGCCCTTACAGCGTGCACCGCCAGGAGGCGCGTCCGGCCGTGCAGCGAAATTGAGCGGGAGGTGTCGCAATGAGAGTTGTTAGGTGGCGGAAGATCGTCGCGATGTGCGTCGGAGCAGCGTTGATCAGCGCCGCGGGCTCGGGCGTGGCGACGCAAGCGCAGACGCGCGACACCGTGGTCGTCGCGCAAAGCGCCGACCTCGATACCGGAGACCCGCACAAGACTACCGGCACCGCGTCGATGAACATTCTGGTCAACGTCTACGACACGCTGGTATACCGGGATGCCGACCTGAACCTGAAGCCCGGGCTTGCGCTCTCCTGGCGGGCCGTGGACCCCAGCACGTGGGAATTCAAACTGCGCAAGGGCGTGAAGTTTCACGACGACGAGCCGTTCAACGCCCAGGCCGTCAAGTTCTCGTTCGACCGGATGCTGGATCCCAAGACGCACTGGCCCGGCGCCGGGGGGCTGCGCCTGATCAAGTCGGTGACCGTCGTGGACGACTCGACGGTGCGGATCACAACGGAAGGGCCGTGGCCCAACATGCCGCGGTTTCTCGGCTACTACGGCATGATCGTACCGCCCGGCTACCTCGCCCAGAACGGCCCCGATGCGCTCGTCCGTCACCCGGTAGGAACAGGACCGTACCGCTTTGTCCGTTGGGTGAAGGACGATCGTGTGGAGCTCGAGGCCAACTCCACCTACTGGGGCGGCAGGCCGAAAATTAGCCACGTGATCTTCCGTACCATTCCCACGGACGCGCCGCGGGTCGCGGAACTGCTCGCCGGGTCGGTGCAGCTGATCAACCTCATCCCGCCTGAACTGTTCAGTCCGGTCCAGATCTCATCGAAGACAAAACTCGTGATCGGCAAGAGCCTGAGCGTGTTCTTCGTCATCTACAACCTGGTCAATATCCCGCAGGGCAAACCGCTGGCCGACCCTCGCGTGCGGCAGGCCCTCAACTACGCGATCAACCGCCAGGCGATCCTGACCAGTGTCATGCACAACGTGGGCACGCCGGTGGCGACATTCTGCAGCGAGGTGATGGAGGCGTGCGACACCTCGGTCCCGCCGTTCGGCTACAATCCGGACCGGGCCCGCGCGCTGTTGCGGGAGGCCGGCTATCCAAACGGGTTCGACTTCAGCATCAGTGGGACGACCGGGACATACCCAGGCGACCGGGACATCGTCCAGGCGATCGCCGACCAGCTGAACCACGTCGGGGTGCGGACGCACGTGAATATCTCGGAGATCGGCGTGCAGCTGCGGGCGGTACTGGACCGCAAGCTGCCCGAGGACGGTTGGTTCACCCGCTTCACGGATTTCTTCGGGATCAGCACCATCATTCCGCTCCGGGCGTTCTACTCGCCCGGCGAGTGGTCCCAGTGGCGGCCCGGGTACGCGCCGTTCGACCAGTTGGTCGAGGCGGCGCAGGCGGCCCCCGACGAGGCAAAACTGCGCGATATCTCCAAGCGCCTGCAGCTGATGTATAAGGAGCAAGCGCCGGCCATCACGCTGTTTACCGCGCCCAACGCCTACGGCATGAGTCACGATCTGCAATGGACGCCCCGGCCCGACCTGCTCCTGACGATGTTCGACGCGTCGTGGGCGAGGCATTGATCCGGTACTCGGCACCGCGAGGGCGGCTCACGCCGAGGCTGCGGTGAGCCGGTACCTGGTCCGCCGGCTGGCACTGTCGTTGACGGCCATGCTCGGCGTGGTCACGATCGTGTTCGTCCTGCTGCACATCAGCGGCGATCCCGCGACGCTGCTGGTGACGCAGGACGCGACGCGGCAGGACATGGAGCGGATCCGGCAGGCCTACGGGTTGGACCAACCGCTCTCCGTGCAATACGCCCGCTTCATCGCGCGGGTCGCCCGCGGCGATCTCGGGTATTCGTACCGCCAGGGCGTGCCGGTGAGCGAGCTGATCTCCGAACATTTCGGCGCGACGTTCGAACTGACCCTCGCCGCCCTCGCGGTGGCGATGCTGCTCGGCGTGGCGCTCGGCATGGTGGCCGCGGCCCGCCGCGGGACGGGCGCCGACGCGACTGCGATGACGATCGCCCTCCTCGGAACGAGCATGCCCAGCTTCTGGCTGGGGATCCTCCTCATCATCGTCTTCGGCGTCAAACTCGGATGGCTTCCGGTCTCCGGCTACGGCGGCCTCAACCACCTCGTCATGCCCGCGTTTGTGCTCGGCGGCTCCTACGCGGCGCAAGTCAGCCGGCTCACGCGCACAAGCCTGCTCGACGTCCTGGCTCAGGATTACATCCGCACGGGACTCGCCAAAGGCCTCACGGGCCGCGTCCTGCTGTTCAAGCACGCGTTGCGCAACGCGGCGCTCCCGGTCCTAACCATCCTGGGCCTCAGCTTCGGGCAGATGCTGGGCGGCGCCCTGATCGTGGAATCCATCTTCGCTTGGCCGGGGATGGGGCGGCTGGCGGTCCAAGCGGTGTTGGGGCGTGATTTTCCGGTCGTCCAGGGCGCCACGATTGTGGGTGCCGCCGTATTTCTCGCCGTCAACCTCACCGTGGATTTGGCGTATGGCTGGGTCGACCCTCGTCTTCGAAGCGCCGCGCGCACGTAGCGTCGGGCGAGCTTCCGCGATTCGCCGCTTCCTGCGGAGCCCTTCGGGGGTCGTGGGGACGGTGCTCCTGACAATACTGCTCGTGGCCGGGTTCGGGGGCTCGTTCGTGACGCCTTACGACCCGGCCGCGCAGAATCTGAGCCTCACCGTGAGTCCGCCGTCGTTGACGCCGGTGCACGGCGGCGTCCACCTGCTCGGCACGGATCAGCTCGGGCGTGATGTCTTCAGCAGGTTGCTGGTCGGTCTTCGGATCTCACTGCTCGTCGCACTGGCGGTCGTCCCCCTCTCGACGCTGTTGGGCCTGACCGTCGGCATGGTGACGGGGTACCGCGGCGGCTGGCTCGACGTCGCGTTGATGCGGGTCGTGGACGCGCAGTTGTCCATCCCCACGCTCCTGCTCACGGTGGCCGTGGTCGCGGTGCTCGGGTCCGGGCTCCTGCAGATTGTGGGCGTGTTGGCGATCGCCGGGTGGCCGGCCTACGCGCGCGTGGTGCGCGCCGAAGTCCTGGCGCTGCGCGAGCGCGAGTTTGCGGCGGCGGCGCGGGCGGTGGGCGCGTCAGACGTCCGCATTCTCGCGCAACATGTGCTGCCGAACGTCCTCCCCACCGTGCTCGTGCTGGCGACACTCCAGCTGCCGGTGGTAATCGTCTTCGAAGCCGCGCTGAGCTTCCTCGGCCTCGGCATCCAGCCGCCGACGCCGAGTCTCGGCCAGATGCTCGGGTACTCGCTGGACCTGGTGTGGCAGGCCTGGTGGATGCCGACGATCCCCGGGATCACCATCACGCTCGTGGTGCTGGCATTCAATCTGTTGGGCGACCGCATGCGGGATGTGCTCGATCCGCGTCTTCGGGGTCTCGGACCAGTGTGACGATCGCCGCAGGACATCTCTCGCGGACGCAGCGTGGTGAGCGCCCGTTGATGCGCACCGCTTCGGGAGATCAAGCGTTCTTCGAGAACATCGACGCCCGGGATACCGTCCTATGACGTCTTCACGGCCTCGCGGAGGCCGCAGCCGCGCGGTCCCCCGAAGCTCATGCCTCCCCTGGTCCACTTGAGCGCTTAGAAATCACCAAAACGAGGTTGATACATCCGACACACCGACCGATGAAGATCCTTGCGTGGGAACGCTTGGAACACGACGGCGGCAAAGCAATTCCGTAGGATCAGCTTCTCTTGCGTCCACGGCGGATCCGATTCCGTGTCAAATCCGCCTTTCGAAGACGATCGCGTACGGATTGACCCCATGCTTGAGATACGCTCGTTGCGCGGACATGTTGGGGCAAGACTGGTCACGCGGAGCCTCCGGCCCCCAAACGCTACCACAGGCTTCTCCGCTACGTCGAGTAAGTTGGCGACGATCCCTCGCCCTCCGAAAGCAGCGCGGACACAGATGCCCCAGACGTATCCGCACGCGTTGGAATCGTACGTCTCCGCAATGCCATCGTTGTTAGTGATCCAACACGCAACGTACCCGGCGAATACGTCTTCGACTTCAGCGACGAACACCGCCCCGCGCTGACGGTCAACACACGCTTGCAGCCACGCGAAATACGCCTCGGCAATGTCTGCACCGGGTCTTCGCGTATCATGTAACGCGCGCTCAAAGTCTTGCTCCTCGAGGAGCGCGCCACGAATCGCGTGTCGTCGGCGGCGGTACTGCGCCGCACACGCACCCGAGGCGTTGACATGACCGCAGAGTTCTTCCCCTGATCCACCCGTACCTCGTCAGCGGAAGCAAGCGAGCCGCGCCCTGAATCGACGCGGCCCGCGTTCCGTGTCGCCTCAGCCTACTGCGACGTCGCTCGGGCGGCCCGACGACGCCCGAACATGGCATCGAGGGAATACGCCCCGGCGCCAACCACCAGAAGCGCAACGCTCATCCAGAACGCCAGCCACTCTTGGCTGATGAACGTCCGAGTATGGATCTTCACGATCACCAATGCCCCAAACATGTCCATCGCCAGCAGCGAACCCACAAGCCGCGTGAACAGGCCCACCAGCATCAAGATGCTTCCGCCGAACTCGACGATCGCGTGAATCGGCCCAAACACACTCGACAGCGGGAGGTGTAACCGTTGCCACAGTCCGATGATGCCGCGCAGGGACGCAATCTTTGCCCAGCCCGGGCGAAAGAAGAACACGGCCAATCCGATGCGGAGACACAGCATGGCGAGGTCTTGGGCACGAGACCGCAGTTCGTCCGTCACGGGAGCCCTCCCCGCACACTACTCAGCCCGCCTTGGGATTCCCGTGCGAGCCCAGGGCTCCTTCCGACGCCTGGTAACGGATTGTTAACAAGACGGCGGGCGCGCCTAAGGTAGACACAAAGAGGCCGCGCCCTGAATCGACGCGGGACCTTCGCGTTCGCCGAGAACCGGTAGAGGATTTGATTGAGTCCAAACTCCTGCATTTGGCGTCCGTCTTCGTAGACAGACAGGCGGTTCTGCGGATACGCCGCCGGGTGTACTTCGAGCCACCGCTCGAGGGCGCGCACCGTGACCGGATTGAGTGAGCGCACCCGAGAGTCTGTATCACACGATGAGGGCTAGCGACCCCCCTCGTCGAGCATCAGCAATGACTGCTTCCATCACGCTAGCGGAGGGGTTAAATCCCTTTGCGATGAGGTAGATGGCGAGGGTCAACTCCCAGGCGAACTCCGGAACGGCGGCGACGGCCGGGACGGTCGAGTACTGCCCGTAGACACCGAACAACACGCCGGTCACCGACGCGAAGACCAATGGGCCTCCGATCAGCCCCAGCACGGGTATGAACCGGGGCACGAGACGCGACGTGTACATGAGATACGCTATCAACACCGTGTTGGTTCCGCTGGTGAAGCTGGGCCCGATCAAGAAGGTCCAGTTGTGGAGCGCAACGAGGCCCCTGCCGAGCGCGACCAGCGAGGCCGTGTCCGAGCTTGCGGCCCCCGCCAGTTGCTGCCGCAAGGTCACGACCGCAAGGAGGCTGGCGACATCGATAGCGATGATGCCGGCTTCAAGAGTGCGGAGGCCGACGTAGCCAAGGGCAACGGCTTCGTTCTGCCTCTTGACGACGGGGAACAGCGCGACCGCGCTACCGATGATGGCGAAGGCCAGGATCACCTCGCAGAACGCCCCCAATAGGACACGGGTGTCGGGCCCGGAGCCGATGATGTAGTTGACGTTGTTCAGGATCGGGCCGTACAGGATGAGCGCGGCGACCGAGGTGACGTGGGTGGTGAGGTAGCATATGCCCGCAGCGATTGCGAGCTTTCTCGGTGAGGTCATCGGTGCTCCTTGTTCACGGGGTGGCGGTCCACCTATAACGAAGAGATGTTCTCCATCTGACTATGCCCCTTTTCAGCGCGGAAGCTTGGCTGGAGTCAGCCTAAACCCCTTGCGAGTGTTCAGCAGGAGTCCCGAACCGAACGCGCGTTCCCACGCCTGTCCGCGCACCGGGGGAGATTCATTCGTTCGATTCGATACGCCTACTTATGCACTGGGGAAAACAGGTCCGCACGACAACCAAAGAGTGGGGGTGCAGTATGCTACTAGCATTGTTGCTGCTGGGGGCTGGTCTACTGATTCTAACCGGACATATGATTGTCCGGTAAGGCGCAGAATTGTAACGCCAGTACCAGTCTGGGGCGGGGGAACCCGCCCCCTTCTTGTTTTGGTTGACGTGGATCTCGCGGGAAGAGTCAGCCTACTGTCCGGAAGGAAAAGCGAGTCGCGTTTCTGAAGCGCATCTCATTTTGAACCGTCAATCAATTCAGATGAGGAGGCTCTATGAGACCGAAGAAGGAGCCACAGACGTCCGCCAAGAGTGCTCCCGTGACCGGCAAGGCGGTCACGGGATTCACGGACGAGGAACGGGCCGCTATGAGAGAACGCATCCGAGAGCTGAAGGCGGGCGCGAGCAAGGCGGATGGGGAAGGTGACGTGCTCGCGAAGATTGCCGAGATGCCGGCACCGGATCGCGTCATGGCCGAGCGGCTCCATGCGATCATCAAAGCCAGCGCGCCCATCCTCTCGCCGAAGACCTGGTACGGGATGCCCGCGTATGCCAAGGACGGCAATGTCGTCTGTTTCTTCCAAAGCGCGCACAAGTTCAAGGCGAGATACGCGACGTTCGGCTTCAGCGACAAAGCGAACCTCGACGAAGGCGACATGTGGCCAACCGCCTTCGCGCTGAAGGAGCTGACCGCCGCCGACGAAGCAAGGATCGTCGCGCTGGTGAAGAAAGCGATGAGCTGAGGAGGTACGTTTCGGTTCAGGTTTGCAGTCCAATTTTGAAGCGCAGGTTGACTTTATCCTTTGCTAGTCAGGGCGCCGCGTGGAATGCATACGTGTTGGAACGCGGTCCACATCTTCTTTCAACATCCCGGGCATACGCTGCAAGAGCAGGCGGACCATCGACTGACACTCGGCGTAGGTTTCAAACCTAGGACCACGGGCTTATTGATCCGCGCATGGATGAGGTAGCGATGGCATGTTCAGCAAACCGCCAAACGACGGATCATCACAATCCTCGTATACTTCGTCCTCCCACCACATCGTCCATTGGCGCTCGGTAGGACACTTGGCCCCATCCGATGGGCATTGCCGATCCTCCAATAGTCTACCGAGCAGATCCTGTCTCAGCACGAGATCTCGGGTAGAGAAGTCTCCGCCTAATCGTAGCCTTAGATTCCAAGGAGACGGAGAGAACAACCAGTGGACTCCCCCGTCCGGTCAGCGGGGGTCAGCAGAGACCCCATATTTCCGGGGGGGTAGGCCGCGAATCGGCGCTCACGTTTGCGTCCCGTTTGCACGGCGGGCAAAATGCTGAATGGCGATGAGCGGAAACCCTAGAAAAATATGGTGCCGGGGGACGGAGTCGAACCGCCGACACGGGGATTTTCAGTCCCCTGCTCTACCACCTGAGCTACCCCGGCAACCGTGGAAGAACGCCTCAGAGTATAGCGGACGGCCTCGTTGGGCGGCAAGACCTCGGTACGGGAGCCCGGAAGCCACGCATAGTTTCCTACCGCCCAGGGTAAAACTCAGCGGAGGAGGTGAGTCCCATGTCCACGCCCAAAGACCTCAAGCGGTACCGACAGATCATTGAGGAAGCGACCGTGGGCCTCGGCCGAGACGACGTCGGAGTCGGTGACGTCACCGAGACTCGAGACGGCGTCCTTGCGGTCACGTTCTCCCGGGGTGCGCACTCGACCGTCGAGGAAATTCCGGTCGATGCGTTGCGAGACAGGGGACAAGCGAATCAGGCGCTCGTCAAAGCGATTCGCGGTCTCAGCAAGGAAGTCGCTCAAGAGGCGCTCCACAAGGTCTAACCGCGTCTCGTTCGCACAGATTTCGGCGGGGTCGCCCGTGACGGGCCGGCCCCGCCGCCGCTCATGCGATGGGAAACCCCCTGCCTGCCCCCAATCGCTCGGGGGCTCCGACCGATCGCTCCTTACTGGTTGATGCTGACCTGAATGCTCGTTGCATCGGATTGCGTGCCGTTGAGGATCTGGATCGCTGAGATGACGTACGGGAACGATACCATGGGCAGCGATTGTACGTTTAACGCCGCCCGCCACCTGCCGGCCCCGTCCGCCGTCGTCGTCGCTTGCACCGCCTGTCCGAGCAGACGCGGCTCCGCCCGCACGACCACCGTGGCGCCGGGTTGCGCCATGCCGGTGACGATCATGGCGTTCCCCACCTTCGCCCCATCCGTTGGGGACGTAATCGCCGGAGCGTTCAAGACTGTCGGGGCGGGTTGTGCGGCCGGGGTGGTCACGTTCACCTCGTACGCCTGGTTCGTCCCCTGTACCACGAAGAACCGGCCATTGCGTCCCGGTTGGATCGCGTCGAAGCCGGCGCTCTGTCCGTTCAGACTGATTTGAGCGTCCGTCAGCACGACGTAAGATTGTCCGTTGGCGAGCGTCACGGTGCGATTACCTGGGCCGACCGACGCGATCCGCCCTCCGGAGACGACACGGTACGTGGCGGTGATTTTTGCTGCCTGGCCGCTGCCGTCCAGTTGCACCGCGACGGTGTCTCCCTTACGAAGCGCCCCGAGGGCCGCTGACCCGCCGGCGTTCGTATCGGCGTTGTAGCGATAGATTGCGGTGTCCGCGGTCACGGAAACGGTCGTGTCCTGCCCGCCTCGCCGGACGATGATCGACGGGTTCTGCCCGGTGGTGACGGCCACGATACGCCCGGAAAGGGCCCCCGCCGCCTGCGCCGGTCCCGGGGGAGGGGCCGCCGGCCCGCCCGCCACCCCGCCGCCGATGAAGATCGTCTGCGTCGCGTCGTCCCAACGGACGTCGGCGCCAAGCGATTCACTGATGAAGCGGAGCGGGACCATGGTCCGATTGTTGATCGTGAACGCAGGGACGTCGAGTAGCTTCGGAATGCCGTTCACGTGGGCCTGTCGAGAGCCCACAGTCAACTCGACATTCTGCTGGCCGCGGATCGCCACGATGTGTTGCGTCGGGGCATCGTAGTCGACGGTGGCGCCGAGACGCTCGAAAATACCGCGTAACGGCACCAGCACCCGGCCCTGAATGAGGACCGGCGGCACGTCGAAGTTGACGGGTTGCTGGTCGACGTATACCCGGATTGCCTGCGCGAACACCGCGCTGGGTGTGACCAACGCGAGCATCACGCCCACCACGGTGAGCAATCGTCTCATGTGCGTCTGCCTCCTCCCTCTCTGCGGACGGCCAAGCGTGCACTGCAAGCCGTCGCAAAGCAGGCGCTGCGTGTTCACGATACCCCGCTCGCGGCCCGTCCTAACGCGAACGCGGTTCCGGCCGGCGCCTGACCTGAATCGCGCCACCGCCGAACCGATCGCCACATCGTCGGGCCCCAGAGCCAGAGTTGGCTGACAAAATGGCGACACCGACCGGGAGCAGGGCGCGGTTGTCCATGCACCGGGATTGTTCCCCGATGGGACGTTACCCATCGCGCGGCGGGGCCGATCGTAATGTCAGACGCTCTGGGTACCGGGTGCTATAATTTCACGGTGGAGCACAGCGATTTCCACGGCCCGGAGGTGGATGAGGGATGCCAGCACGAGGCTATCAGCGACCGTCGGCGCGGTTGACGCACCCTCTGATCCGGAGGGCCGGCGCTCTCGAGCGGGCGACCTGGAACGACGCGCTCGATCACGTGGCGCGGCGTTTCGAGGAAATCCGGCGGGCTCACGGACCGGACGCGTTCTGTTGCTTCAGTTGTTCCAAGGCCTCCAACGAGATGAACTTCGTCGCCCAGAAGTTCATGCGGACGGTGATCGGCACCAACAACATCGACAGCTGCAACCGCACCTGACACGCGCCCAGCGTCTCCGGTCTGGAGACGGTCTACGGCGCAGGGGGCGGCACGACCTCGTATGAAGAGATGGAGCGGACCGATCTGCTCTTCCTCTGGGGCTCCAATCCGCGCGAAACGCACCCGATCATGTTCCATCACATGCTCCGGGGGATGCGCAACGGAGCGCGCCTCATCGTCGTCGACCCGCGGCGGACGCCGACGGCGCAACTGGCGCACGTTCATCTGCAGATCCGTGTCGGCGCCGACATCGCGCTCGCCAACGCGATCGGGCGGGTGATCCTCGATGAAGGACTGCAGCACCGTGAGTTCATCGAGCACGCCACGCACGGCCTGGACGGCTATCGTGAGAACATCGCGACGTACACCACCGAGTTCGCCGAGCGGGTGAGTGGCGTGCCGGCAGAGACGATCCGACGGATCGCCCGGATGTACGCTGCGGCGCCGCGCGCGATCATCTGCTGGACGCTGGGTATCACCGAGCACCACAACGCGACCGACGGCGTCTACGCCCTCTGCAACCTGGCGAACCTCACCGGGCACGTCGGTCGCTACGGCTCGGGTCTCGACCCGTTGCGCGGCCAGAACAACGTGCAGGGCGGAGGCGACATGGGCGCGGTGCCGAACCGCCTGCCCGGCGGTGCGGACCTGGAGGACCCTGCGCAGCGCGCGCCGTTCGAGGCGGCCTGGGGTGTCACGCTGCCGCCAAAACGCGGGCGTCACCAGAGCCAGATGTTCGAGGACATGGAGAACGGCAAGATCCGCGCCGCATACGTCATCGGCGAAAACCCGTTGATGTCGGAAGCCAACCAGAAGCGGAGCCGCGAGTTGCTGGGAAGCCTCGACTTCGTCGTCTTCCAGGACATCGCCCTCAACCAGACCGCAGAGATCGCCGACGTCGTCCTGCCCTCGGCGCTGTCGTGGTGCGAATGCGAGGGCACCGTGACCAACTCCGAGCGGCGGGTGCAGCTGATGCGCAAGGCCGTCGATCCCCCGGGAGAGGCACGCGACGACATCTTCATCCTCCAGGACGTGGCCGGGCGGATGGGCCACGACTGGGGCTATACGTGCGCCGAGGACGTCTGGAACGAAGTCCGGCGTCTCTCCGCGAGGCACCGGGGGATGTCGTACACGCGGCTGGCGGGGTCCGACGGATTGCAGTGGCCGTGTGTCGACGAGGACGACCCCGGCAGCAAGTTCCTCCACGAACGCCTCTGGCTCCGGCCGGTGCAGGGCCGCCGCGCCCCGCTGATGCCGGTGGACTGGGAGCCGCCGGTGGAGCAGCCTGACGAAGCATATCCCTTCCTCCTCACTACGGGCCGCAAGCTGGAGTTCTACAATACCGGCACGCAGTCGCGCGGCTACGCGGCGCCCCGGCCCCAGATGGAATTCCTGTGCATCTGGCCCGAGGATGCGCGGCGGCTCGGTATCGAGGAGGGCGACCTGGTGCGCGTTCGATCCCGGCGCGCATCGCTGCTCCTGCCAGCCAAACCGGACGAGACCCTCGCGCCCGGCCTCTGCTTCATGACGCTGCACCACCCGGACATCATACCCACGAACGTGTTGACGATCGACGCCTGGGACCCTAAGTCTGGCACGGCCGAGTTCAAAGCCACGGCGATCGCGGTCGAACGGGTCGCGCCGCGCGGAACGTGGGGCGAGGACCGGTTGGGAGAGGAGACGGAGGCTCATGCCGATTGAACGCAGCCATTCGGCGCGTGCTCCCGAGCGGGAGCGCGCGGCGGTCGACCGCGCGCTCGCCCGCTTGGGCGCCGAGCCGCAGCGGTCGGACCTGCTCCCCCTGCTCCACGCACTCCAAGACGATCTCGGGTGGCTTCCCCAGGGCGCCCTGCATCACTTGGCAGACCGGATGAACCTGCCCTTCCCCGACGTCTGGGGGGTCGTCACCTTCTACGCGCTGTTCCGTCTCGACCCGCCCCGCGGGGTGGTCGTCCACGTCTGCGACGATGTGCCGTGCCGCCTCCGCGGCGCGGATTCGCTGCTCCGGCGGTTCGAGGCCGCATACGGCCCGCCCCGACGGTTCACCGGCGAGGCTCATGACGCCGCGCCCCACGGAATGTCGGCGAGCGGTCACGTCCCGCCGCTCGACTGGGAGACGGTTCCCTGCCTCGGCCGGTGCGAGGACGCGCCGGTGGCCGTTGTCAACGGCTGCGTGCATCGGCGCGCCACGCTCGAGGAGATCGCGGCCGCCGCAGCCACGGGGACCGGCGATGCCTGAAGTGCGGCGGCTGCTCGCGCGGGTCGGCGTCGCCGATCCCGAGAGCCTGGAGGACTACCGGCGCGCGCACGGCTGGGAGGCGCTGACGAAAGCCGTCCAGGCTGGCCCGGAGTGGGTCCTCTCTGAGCTGGAGGCGTCGGGCCTGCTCGGGCGGGGCGGCGCGGCGTTTCCCGCAGGCCGCAAGTGGCGCGCGGTCGCAGGCGCGCGCGGACGTCGGCGCGTCGTTTGCAACGCCGACGAGAGCGAGCCCGGCACCTTCAAGGACCGGGTGCTGATGGAAGAAGACCCGTTCGCGATCGTTGAGGCGATGACGATCGCCGGGTTGACCGTTGGGGCCGAAGACGGGCTCGTCTACGTCCGGGGCGAGTACCGCCTCGCCGCCGACCGCCTCCAACGTGCGATCAAGCAGGCGCAGGATGCGGGAATTGTGGGCGCCAACACGGCGGGTTCGGGGCGGGAGTTTCGCATCCGGATTTTTCGCGGTGCCGGCGCGTACATCTGCGGGGAGGAAACTGCGCTCTTCAACTCGGCCGAGGGCCGGCGCGGCGAACCGCGCAACAAGCCTCCGTTCCCCACACAGGCAGGCCTGTTCGGCGACCCGACGCTGGTGAACAATGTCGAGACGCTCTGCAACGTCCCCCTGGTGCTGCGGGACGGCGCGGCCGGCTTTCGGCGCTACGGCACCGACCGATCCACGGGCACGAAGCTCTTCTGCGTCAGCGGCCACGTCGAGCGGCCCGGGTTGTACGAAGTGCCGTTCGGTACCACGCTGCGCGCGCTACTCTCCCTGGCCGGGGGTGTTTGGCAGGGGCGCCGCCTCCAAGCCGTCCTGTGCGGCGGCGCGGCCGGCACGTTCCTGGGCCCGGAGCGCCTGGACGTGCCGCTGACGTTCGAGGACCTGCGGACCCTCGGGGGAACGATCGGTTCGGGCGCGGTGATCGTGCTGGACGACACGGCACCGCTCTGGGACGTCGTGCTGCGCGTGGCCCGCTTCTTCCAGGAGGAATCGTGCGGCCAGTGCGTTCCCTGCCGCGTGGGCACGCAGCGTCAGTGGGAGATCGTCGAGCGTCTCGCCTCCGGGAGGGCGAAACCGGGGGACGCGGAGCTTTTGGAGGAAATCGGCGCGGCAATGACCGACGCGTCCATCTGCGGGCTGGGACAAACGGCGTCCGGAGCGGTGCTCAGCGCCCTGACGCTCATGCGGGGGGGATCGGCGTGAGCGTGGCCATCGAGGTCGACGGGCATCCGATTGACGCGGAGGATGGGATGACGATCCTCCAAGCGCTGCGACGCGCGGGCATGGACGCGCCCACACTCTGCTACCATCCCAACCTGACGCCGGTCAACGTCTGTCGGGCGTGCGTGGTGGAGCTCGACGGCAGCCGCGCGCTCGTGCCGTCCTGCTCCCGCCGAGTCGAGGCGGGTATGAAGGTACGCACAGCCACGGAGCGGGTGCGGCGGGCGCGAAAGGTCGTGCTGGAACTGCTGGCCTCGTCGGTGGACACGTCGACCGCACCGGCGCTCGAAGCCTATCTCGCGGAGTACCATGGGAACCCCGCGCGCTTCGGGACCGACGTACGCCGGGTGGAAGAGCCGCTGCGCGACGACAACGACCTCTATGTGCGCGAATACGACAAGTGCATTCTGTGCTACAAGTGCGTGGAGGCGTGTGGCGAGGACGCCCAGTTTACCTTCGCACTCTCGGTCGCCGGCCGGGGGTTCAGCGCGCGCATCGACACCGGCGCGGATGCGCCGCTGCTCGACTCGCGGTGCGTCTTCTGCGGCAACTGCGTGGCCGTGTGTCCAACCGGCGCGCTGATGCCGCTGATCGAACACCGTATGCGGCGGGCCCACGAATGGGACGAGAGCCGGCAGCACGTGGCGGGCACGATCTGCCCGTACTGCGGCGTCGGCTGCGCCGTCGAGCTGCACGTCCAGGACAACCGGATCGTCAAGGTCACGTCCCCCGCAGACCATGACGTGACGCGAGGACACCTCTGCGTGAAGGGACGGTTCGGGTTCACTTACGTCCGGCCGGACGCCCCCGATGGGAAGGGCAACGCCTAGCCCGCCGAGCGAACGACAGGCGCGGACGGCTCCAGGCACCGTGCGCAGGAACTAGAACGGCACGGACGAATAGGCCACCGCGAGACGGCGGCTCCTGGTCGAGCACTTTCCTTCGAGACGGCACAACCGCATCGAGGCACCCGGAGGTGCCAGCGGCGATGCTTTGGATCGTGCTCAGCCCGCTCATCGCGACGCCGATGCCGGCGGCACCCGCGGGGTGGTGCGTCGCGAGCACCGTCCGTGATCACCGCAGTCCGGCCGTCGGCCGCTCGCGGGGCGCCACCCTCGACGTGCGCGCCGTACCCGGTTTCCAACCGGTGCGGATTTCCGCGAACGATCTCACGCCCATCGCCGCGCTGCGACACCACGTATCTCGTCGGAAATCTGCAGGCCGGGCACGTGTGTGCTGGACGGCTCCTGTCCACCGGTTCCCATGGCCGGTCCTTGGCCACCAGGCCCGCCCGTCGCGGGAACAGGGGCGTGCTAAGCAGCCCGCCGCCCCGTTCCAGGCTCACGCTCCGCCCAGTCACGTCAGGCTCTCTCCCACCATCACCTAGGGAGTGCGAACCTCACCGGACGGCCCGGTAGGATGTGTCCGGCTCCGTCTCCGCTGCCCGAACAGGGGCAAACGGCTCCCTCAACGATCGCACGAAGAAGAATCTCGAGGAAGAGGGGTGATCGGCATGGAGTTCAAGCAGCTCAATCTCAAGACCGGGAAGTGGCTCGCGGTCAACTGCGGCAAGTTCCCGAGCGAGTCGAACTGCCAGCTCGTGATCATGGCGCCCGCAAGCCAGCGCAACGATCTCGTCGAAGCTGCCAGTGCGCACGCCATCAAAGTGCACGGACACGAGGATACGCCGCAACTGCGGCAGGAACTTGGCAAGCACCTTGAGACCATTGAGCTCTAGCCGCTACCCGAGGTGACGGACGATGATCGTACACTACACCTTTCAGATCCATCCGAACGACAGGGAACAGGTCAAAGCCGAGTTGCGAAAGCTGCGGACCGTCATCGAGCGTCACGGCGGACGCAATCTCAGGTACTATGCGGCGACGACGTCCGGCACGCCGAACCGCCTGTTGATCTATGAGATCGACGCGTTCGCCCATTTTGACACCCTGAGCCAAGATCCCGACTTCCGTGCCGTCAAACTCGACTCGTTGTACTCGAACGCCACCGGCACGATGTGGGCTGAGATCCCACTGTGATCTTGCCGCGGCACCGCCACGCGAAGGAGGCATCGAGCACGCCTGGATGAGGAAGACGAACTTCAACGCTCCGGACGCCGGCACTCACTCCCAGGGCTCGCCGGAGCCGATCACGCCGGGGCACGTCATCGTTGGTCGATCGCAGCGTTCTGAGACAGGAACGGACGCGGGACCGCGCAGTGCTCAGGCTGCGCGGTCCTCCTCGCGTCGCAACGGTCGCCGCACTGCCGACCGGAATCGAAACGGCGCGATCGACGACGCGCGCCTACGGGACTTGCGAACGCGCAACGTACAAGAAAGATTGGCGGGAGCGACGATGATACAATCAGACTCCACGGCAGTCCGCAAACCCTAATAACAAACGGTCAGCGGGGCGTAACTTTCGCGCACCCCGAGGCCGAGGGTAGATGGGTACGGGTCATGGGTCGTTAGGCTGCAGATGCCGAAACAGACGAAGCAGCGATCGTGTGGAAGTCCTTGGTAAATTTGGCGGGAGCGACGGGATTTGAACCTGCGATCTCCTGCGTGACAGGCAGGACCGAATCTATCGTGCGCAACGTTTTGATTTGCACGGGTTTGCGAAACCCGATCTCGTGCTGTTCGAGCGACTTCGCATACGGCACCTCTCCCACTCCATGTGGCATAAGCCGCAGACGTTGGCGATCGGAGGGGCGTCTCCTGCAACATTGCAACCGTCACGGGGAACAGACGGCGGGCGTGCTGCAGCCCTGCTTGATAGTGGGTGGAACGTCGTGGAGGTTTGTCCGTTCGAGATGTCCCGACTCCGGGGGATGCTGGGTACAGATATGGTGAACCGCCTCAAAACCAGGCCGGTTCGACTATGTACGGGGCAGAAGGGGGGGAGAGATACCGGCAATGTTCGAGTGGCTGCACGAGAAGATCCGGCAGGAAGATCGGGGCTTCACCCTAATCGAGTTGGTTGTCGTCCTCGCGATCATCGGCATTCTGATCGCGGCGGCGGTGCCGCTGTACCTGGGTGCTCGCCAGAAGGCCTACAAGGCCGAGGCCAGCAACGCACTGCAGGAGATCAAAACGATGGAGTGGGCCTACTACCAGCAGTACAACACGTTCGTGAACGGGACGCTTCCGTCGATCGGTTTTACCCAACCGGGCAACGCCAACTGGACGTACTCCGTGGGCACGGGCACGGCGGCGAGCGTTGTCGCAACCGCGATCGGGACCACCGGTACGCCGGTCGCGGGTCAGTCGATGACCTTGACGTTGAGTAGCGATGGGAGCACGCAGACGAGCGCCTCGTTCTAGCACTCGCTCGGTCCGTGGTCGGGGGGAGGGTGGTCCGTGCCTCCCCTCAACCTTTTTCCAGGGCAGGAGTTCGTCCGGAGAGAGCAGCGACTCCCTCGTTGGTTCGCATCCAACCTAGCTTGAACGGAGAGATCGTCGCGGACTATCGCGCTTCGTTCCACACGTTCGCTTGTCGGGCGCCGAGTTCACTCGGGGGATTCGGATTGTACCAACACCACGTCGTGACGTGCTCTTTGTGAAAGATGACCATTACGCGATTGAGCAGGAATGTTGCACCCGAACCCCGCAGTCCTCCATCCAATCACCAGTGTCTCAATCGGCGTGTCGGGGGGTGCGGAATGATGCCTGCCTCGAACCGGGACCTCGTCGATTATTTCGACTACCTCTGCCTCGCGCGGGAGAAACTCTTTGGCTGGATACGGAACGGCCCCGTCGAGATGTACACGCGGTCGTTCCCGGTTGGGCACGGCACGATCAGCACCACGCTTGTTCATATCGCTCGCTCCCAGTGGGGGTACACGCAATGGCTGTCCGGGCGAAGCGTCACGGCGGCGGATAACCCTCTTCAGATGGATAAGCAACCGCCCTTTGAGGAACTGGCGACGATCTGGACGGGCGTGAATCCACAGACACGCCAAGTGCTAGCCGACCTCGACCGCGACCGTTATATCGAGTGGGTTCCGATGCTATACAAGCCCCCGATGACGATTCGGATCAACGGAGCCGTCCTCGCTGGTCAGCTAATATTCCACGAAATACACCATCGTGCCCAGGTGATGATGATGCTTCGCCACGCTGGCGTGACAGCGGAGACCCTGGACTACGCGCTACGTAGTGTTTGGGAGAAACATTGACAGGGTTTCACCAGGATGGATACCACGCTCGACTCTTCCGCGAGATACAAAGGGCCGCGCCCTGAATCGACGCGGCCCGTCTCGCTGCCTTCGGCTGCATTCCCCACGAATCCGTAGGAATCAGGCCTCCGCCCGATTCTCCTCGTGCTATGCGACGGCGTATTATTTCATTAGGTGTGGGATGTCGTACGCAACAGAGGTGAGGTGGAATGTGAGGGGGTGAAACATGTTGATTCGCCGTGGGGATCCATTTGAGGATATTGTCAAATTGCAGCGGGAACTGGGCAATCTCGTTCGAACGTTCGGGGAGCCAGTTGTCACAACTCCAATGAACATGTTTCCGCCAATGGAGGCTTTCTACTACAAGCACGCGTTGGTATTGCGAGCATTCATCCCCGGCATAGCGCCAAAGGAAGTAGATCTCTCAGTCTCCGGCAACCTGCTCACGATCAAGGGTGAGCGGAAGCCGGAGTTCATGATTCCGCCGGAGGGGTTCCTCTTCTCGGAGATTACCTACGCCAAGTTTGAGCGCACACTGGCGTTGCCGGAGGGCTTGAAGACCGAGAAGATCCAGGCGAAATACCTCAACGGTGTGCTGGAGATCACGATTCCCGTGACGGAAGCCGTTCTGCCGAAGAAGGTACCGGTGGAAGAGGTTGTACCTCACAGCGAGAAGGTCTTTGCGGGGGCGGTCAGATAGCCCGGACCCACGTATCTCGATAGCGCCAAGAGGAGAGCGGTCCCCGGCGGATTTACCGTCGCGGGACCGCTGGTTTGCTCGTATGCGCGATTCGTCAGCCGCGTCGCAAGAGCGGTCCAGGGTGACCCGGCACCCCGACCGCAGGCAGCACCCACCGATCCAGGCCATAGTATCCCGCCACACGCCACCCAAGCACAAGCCACGTCGCGAGGATAAACAGTATAGGATTCGTGCTGACCGTACCCGCTAGCAGGTAGTTGGCGTTCATGAGGCCGCCGAAGAATGCGGCGACCCCGGTGAACAGGCCAAGGATCAATCCGATGCCAACGGCGATCTCTCCCAGCGCGATCGCCCAACTCCACGCGGCGGCATGTGGCAACACAAAGGCGTGCAGGAATCCCGCGTACCAGCCACCGACGTCGGGATGTGCACCCGTGGTCTTTGTAAGGGCCCCGCCAACAAACCCCGTGAGTGCGGTTCCGGCCTTTGCGCCGGTTCACACCGGATTCCCCAACTTCTCCGTTCCGGCCATCAGCCATTCGTAGCCTGCGTATACGCGAACCACAAGCCAGATCCACGCGAGACGGGTATCCGCAAACAGTAGTTGTGCGATCGGAGGCTCGCCGATCGAGACACGATGCAACGATGCTGCTTGCCCCATGCCACACCCCCCGGCGATGAATTCCTCACGGCCTTTTGCAGTTCATTCTACCATGCTCGGATTCGGTGAGAACGAAGAAGCCGCGCCCTGATCGACGCCGGTCCCGCGTCCGCCCTTGCCGTTCATCGTCCGGCGTACGCGGCAACGTCCGGGGCGGCTTCATGCGAAAGCGCAGTGGGGACTTCTTCGGCGGGCCGGTGAAGATGATCTCCCCGTCGCGCAGCCGCTTCGTGCTCCCCACCCGGCGCAGATTATCGAAGTACTTGTCGACGTACTCGGGCTCAACACATATGAGCAGAATCGTCTGCTCGGTGAAGAACCGCACGAAGCGCGGGAGGTTCGCCTCATACATTTCGAGGGTCTTGCGGGTGCAGTTTGCGACCCGCCGGCTGAGCAAGAACGCGTCAATCACTTCCGTGAGGTACGTCCCTTCGTGCAACGGGCCGGAGAGGCCGTCGGCAATGTCTCCTGCCCTTTGCATGGGTTTTGACCCCCGAAATCAGCGGAAGGTCTTGCGGGATAAAGGTTGGCGGGAGCGACGGGATTTGAACCCGCGATCTCCTGCGTGACAGGCAGGTGTGTTAAACCAGGCTACACCACGCCCCCACGATGGGCGGCACTCCCGCCATCAAGCAGTCTACGGCCCGATCCCCACCCTGTCAATACGCCGAAGTGCCTCAAAATTCTCGACACCGAAGGGAGAACTGTTGCCTCAAAATGCCGGTCATCGGCGCCCAGGAGGCAACGTGGGTCCTCACAGTGTACGCGAATACGCCGCATCCCTTCGTCCTCGGTATCGTCTGGCCTCCCGCCGCGATAAGAGTCGTCGCTTGGATGAGTTCTGTCGGCTCACCAATCGCGATCGCAAGGTGGCGATCCGGCTCTTGCGGCACCCGCCGAAACGAGCGCGGCGTCGGGCCGGCCGCCCCCGACAGTATCTGAGCACCTTGCGGCCGGCGTTGGAGCAGGTGTGGGAAGCCAGCGACTACCTCTGCTCCACGCGCTTGGCGCCCTTTCTGCCGGAACTGATCGCGGCCCTGGAGCGCCACGACGAGGTGATGCTCTCGGCGGAGCAGCGTTCCGCCCTCCAGCAGATCAGTCCCGCCACCATCGATCGGCTCTTGCACTCCGTGCGCCGGCAGCACCGACGCCACGGCCTCGCCACGACCAGCCCCAGCCTCGCCGCCTTGCGCGCCCAGGTACCGCTGCGCCCGTTTACGGAGTGGGGCAACGTCCGCCCGGGCCACATGCAGGCGGATCTGCTGGCGCACTGCGGGGAAAGCATGTACGGTTTCTACCTCACCTCGCTCCTCGCCATTGACGTCGCCACCGGGTGGACCGAACTGCAGGCCGTGTGGGGCAAGGGCCAGACACGCGTCGGCAGCGCCGTCCACGCGATCCGCCAAGCGCTGCCCATCCCCCTGGAGAGCATCCATACCGATAATGGCGGGGAATTCCTCAACCACATCCTCATCCCGTGGTGTCGCCGCGAGCACGTCGGCTTCACCCGCGGTCGGCCCTACCGGAAGAACGATCAGGCCTACGTCGAGCAGCGCAACGGCTCCGTCCTCCGCCGCTTCATCGGGTACGATCGCTACTGCACCCGCGCGGCCTTCCTGGCGCTCAAGGTGGTGCATGCGCTCCTGCGGCCCTACGTGAACTTCTTTCAGCCCATCCGCAAACTCGTCTCCAAAGAGCGCCACGGCGCCCGGGTGCGCAAGCGGTACGACCGCGCGCAGACGCCCTACCGCCGGCTGCTCGCCAGCAAGGTCCTCACTCCAGCACAACGCGACGCGCTCACCGCTGAGTATCAC
The DNA here is from genome assembly GCA_035295165.1 of bacterium. Classification (NCBI taxonomy): domain Bacteria; species bacterium. The sequence continues at coordinate 20,879 of DATGJN010000069.1, read as the reverse complement.
CGGCTCACCCCGCTTCAGCTGCGTACCGACCTCGAGGCACGCCTCCAGGCGCTCTGGAAACTCGCCGACCGGTAGGAGAGAGGAGCGACCCATGAGTAACGTCAGGGCCCGACGACGACGTGCGCGCGCGCGGCCGCCGCACCACAGACAGGGACAACCAAGACAGATTGTGGGTGACACCCATTTTGAGGCATCACCCCCTCCTTCGGTGACCAGGACTTATGAGGCATCACGTACGCCGTGATGCCTCATAAGGAATGTTACCGACGCCGACCTGGTGCCTCAAAATCGTGGTACCCGCTGAGAGAGGCACACGGCTCCTCGGTGTACGGTCCTCACCCACGCCACGGCGCGCAGGGCGCCCGCCACGCCAGGAGATCGCTTGTTGCCAGCGAACGTAGACCGCCCAGGGCAGCGTCGGTGTTGAGAAAACCCCGCCGGAGGCGCTTGATGCTCACATCGGTACGGATCTGGCTACACGTGACCTGTGCGCTCGTCGTCGTGGCCCTCGCGTGTCCACCCGTGCTCCTTGCGCAGACACCCACACGCGGCGGGACGCTCATCGTCGGCGTTCCGGCCGACCTCCCGAACCTCGATCCGCACCGATCGGCACTCACGATCATCTACACGTCGCTGAGCCCCCTCTACCAACCGCTGGTGGAACTGGCGGCGAACCTCGCCCTCCGCCCGGAGCTCGCCACGTCCTGGAACGTCTCGCCGGACGGACTGACGTGGACCTTCAACCTCCGCCATGGCGTCCTGTTCCACAACGGACGCGAGATGACGTCGGCAGATGTCAAATTCGCCATCAACCGCATCCTCGATCCGAAAACGGGGGCTCGCGGCCGCGGCGACCTGAGTCCGATCGAGTCGATCGCCACGCCGGACAAGTACACGGTCCTGTTCAAACTCAAGTCGCCGTTCGGCGTGTTCCCGAACAAGCTGGCGACGACGTTCCAGGGCATCGTGCCTCCTGAAGCGGTGGATCCTGCCACCAACCAGGTGACGAAACCGATCGGGACGGGCCCGTTCCGCTTCGACGAATGGAAGACGAACGACCACCTGTCGTTGAAGCGGTGGGACCGATACTGGGAACCCGGGAAGCCATACCTCGACGGCGTCATGGTCAAACCGATCACGGACGAGACGGTCCGTCTGACGGCGCTGCAGACCGGCGACATCATGATCTCCACGGACGTGCCGCAGGCGCGGCTTGAAGATCTGTTCAAACACCCGTCTTCGGACTACGTGATCCGCCTCAACCGAGGCGGGGCGGGCCAGGGCGTGATCGCGCTGAACACGCGCCGCAAGCCCTTCGACAACGTCAAGGTCCGGCAGGCGATCGCGTATGCGATCAACAAGCAGGAGCTGGTCGAGGCCGCGTACCGCGGGTGGGGGCATCCGGTCAACCAGAACTTCACCCCGTCGTCGCCCTGGTATCTCCCGGTCAAGGACCGCGCGCAGGATCTCGCCCGGGCAAAACAGTTGCTCGCGGAGGCAGGGTTGCCCGGTGGGTTGAAGGCCACGATGATCGTCGGCAACGGCTACGGGCTGCCCACGGTCGCCCAGGTGTTTCAGGCGCAAGTGCAGCGCATCGGCGTGACCGTCGATTTGCAGCTGTACGACATCCCCACGTGGTCGCAGCGGTTCGTCGCAGGGGACTACGACTTCGTCAACACCGGCTTCTTCGCCAAGGTCGACCCCGACGATGCGTACTACCGGTATCTCCACACGAACGGCGGGGCCTGGTCGATCGGCGGCTTCATCAGCGATCCTGCGCTAGATCAGGCGCTGGATCAGGCGCGGGCGGAGTCGGACCCCGGAAAGCAGCGGGCGCTCTACGTCCGCGTCGTCCAAACGATGCAGGACGACGCCTCCATGCTGATCTTCGGCAGCGGCGACTCTGCGGCGGGCTGGCGCACGACCGTCCACGGGTTCGTCCCGCAACTCATCGGGGCGCTCTCATACGCGGGAGGCGGCGTGCAGGACGTCTGGCTTTCTAAGTAGCTTGCCGGGAGGAGGCCGTGGACCGGCCTCCTCCCACCCCCGCGCGCCGTGCTTTCCTACCTCCAGACCCGCGTCCTCGCGCTCGTCCTCGTTCTGGCCATCATGTCGGTCATCGTCTTCTCGTTCGTCCATTTGATCCCGGGGGACCCTGTGGACGCCATGCTCGGCGTCGAGGTGGATCCGTCGACGAAACAGGCCGTCCGCCGCGAGATGGGACTCGACCGGCCGGTTCTTCAACAGTACGGGTGGTGGATCGGCCGCGCCCTCCGCGGGAATCTCGGGCGCTCCGTGAGGACGAACGAGCCCGTCTCCGTGATGCTCGGCGAAAAGCTTCCCGTCACCCTCGAACTGACCGTCGCGGCGGGCGTCGTCGGCCTGTGCATCGCGCTCCCGGCGGGCGTGCTGGCCGCGGTCCGCCGTAACTCAGCATGGGATCTTGGGGCGATGGGGATTGCCCTCGCCGGTGTCGCGATCCCGTCCTTCTGGCTTGGCGTGATGCTCATCTTGCTGTTCGCGCTGCACTGGCGTTTGCTCCCGTCGATCGGGTACGTTCCCTTCACGCGCAGCCCGACAGACGCGTTGCGGCACCTCGTGTTACCGGCTGTCACGCTCGGACTCGGACTCGCGGGCGCGCTGACACGTATGGTGCGCTCCGGCGTCCTCGAGGAACTCGGCGAGGACTATGTGCGGACCGCCCGTGCAAAAGGGCTGCGGCTTGCCCGCGTCATCGCCCGGCACGTGTTGCGCAACGCGATCCTGCCGACCCTGACGGTGCTCGGCGTCCAGATCAGCGTGCTGCTGGGCGGCGCCGTGATCACCGAGCAGATTTTCGCGTGGCCCGGCGTCGGGCAACTCGCCGTCCAGGCCGTGCAGAGCCGCGACTACCCCGTCCTGCAGGGCACCATCCTCGTCGTGGCGGCGCTCGCGACCATGGTACAACTGCTGGTCGACCTCGCGTACGCGCTGATGGACCCGAGGATCCGCTACACGTGACGCGGCGCTGGAGGGCGTTCCTCCGTCATCGCTTGGGCGTCCTGGGCGCCGTCCTTGTGGCGGGAACGCTGGCGGCCGCGCTCGGCGCGCCCCTGTTCGCACGCGACAACCCGCTCGCGATGCACATGGCGCAGACCCTGGCGCCGCCCTCGATCGCGCATTGGTTCGGGACGGATCAGTTTGGCCGGGACGAGTGGTCCCGCGTCCTGTACGGCGCTCGGCTCTCGTGCACGGTGGGCTTGCTGTCGATGGTGCTGGCGGTCTCGGTAGGCCTGCCGATCGGCGCGGCTGCGGGGTTCACCGGCGGGCCACTCGACGCGGTGGCGATGCGAGTCATGGATGCGATCCTCGCGTTTCCGGCGATCTTGTTGGCGATCGGCCTCGTGGCCTCGCTCGGCCCGAGCGCCACGAGCGGCATCGTGGCGATCGGCGTGGTGTACGTCCCGGTGATCGCGCGGGTCGTCCGCGGCGCGGTGCTCGTGCGCCGCCGGGAAGAGTACGTGGACGCGGCGCGTGCGCTCGGGCAAACCAGCTGGGGCATTCTGTGGCGGCACGTCCTGCCGAACTGCGTCGCGCCGATTCTCGTGCAGGTGACGGTCGGCTTCGCGAACGCGATCGTGATCGAGGCCGGGTTGTCGTTCCTCGGCGCCGGGACGCCCCCGCCGGCGCCGAGTTGGGGCAGCATGTTGAACGAGGCGCGCCAGTTCATGGTGTCCGCGCCGCTGACGGCGGTGTTTCCGGGTGTCGCGATCTCGCTCGCCGTCCTCGGGTTCAACCTGCTCGGCGACGGCATGCGGGACGTGCTGGACCCCCGCCTTCGCCCCTAAGCCGCCGAGGGCCACACCGGCGGTCAGCCCGAACGACCGGCCGCATCGAGCCGCCGGTCCAGGTCGTGGGCCGCGCTGATGAGCGCGAGGTGCGTGAACGCCTGGGGGAAGTTGCCGAGGTGCTCGCCTCGGAGGCCCAGTTGCTCCGCGTAGAGCCCGAGGTGGTTCGCGTAGCCCAACATCTTTTCGAGGACGAAGCGAGCCTGCTCGAGATCTCCCGAGCGCGCCAGGCACTCCACGTACCAAAATGTGCACATGCTGAACGTGCCTTCGTGGCCCGAGAGACCGTCGGGGGACTCCTCGACGCGGTACCGACGGACGAGCGAGTCATCGATCAACTCGGCCTCGATCGCGGCCAGCGTCGACCGCCAGCGCGGGTCGGTCGCCGCGATGAACCCGACGAGCGGCATGCGCAGCGTGGCCGCACCCATCGAGGTCGAGCCTTTGGACTGCACGAACGCCTGGCGTGCCGGATCCCAAAACTGCTCGCGGATGTCGCGCGCGATCTCATCGCGCGCGCGCCGCCAGCGATTGGCGGGCGCCGTGTCGCTGCGGTCGGCCGCCAGCCGGAGCGCCCGATCGACGGCCACCCAACACATCAACCGCGAGTATAGGAATTCCCGCGGCCCGCCGCGGACCTCCCAGATTCCCTCATCCCGTTCGTGCCAGTGGGCACAGACCCAATCGACCTGCCGCGACAGGGCGGCCCACAGGCCCGCCGAGAGCTCCCCGCCGCGGTGCTGGAGGATCGCCACCGCGTCCAGCAGCTCGCCGTAGATGTCCAGCTGCAGCTGCGTGTACGCCGCGTTCCCGATCCGAACGGGCACCGAGCGCCGATAGCCCTCAAGGTGGGAGAGGATGCGCTCCTCGAGATCGCGTCCGCCGTCAACCCGGTACACGGTCTGCAGTGCGCCGTCCGGCCCGACATCGCGGCACCGGGCCTCGACCCACCGGAGAAACGCGTTCGCGTCCTCCACGTCGTAGCCGAGGCGGACCAGCGTGGACACGGTCAACGACGCATCGCGAATCCACGCGTAGCGATAGTCCCAGTTGCGCTCGCCCCCGACCAGTTCCGGCAGACCAAACGTCGCGGCCGCCACAGGCGCGCCGTATGGATCGGAGACCAGCAACTTCAGCGCAAGCGCCGACCGGTTCACCATCTCTCGCCAGCGGCCACGGTACGGAGCGCGCCCCAGCCAGCGGCGCCAGAAGTTCAGCGTGTCCTTGAACGCCTCGGAGACGTACTCGGGATTGCGGGTGGGGCTCACCCCGCCGCGCGCGACCTCCTCGAGCACAAACGCCGCAGCCTCGCCGGCGCGGAGCGAGAACTCCGCCACCACATCGCCGCCGGCCGCGCGGATCGGCACGGCGCTCCGCAGACGCAGCGCCGGCTGGCCGTTCTCAGGGACGAACAGCGCGTCCTGCCCGGACACCTCCACACGGTGGTGGACCCGGGCGTAGTCGAATCGCGGAGCGCAAATTAGGCGAAAACGCACGTGTCCCCGGACGGTCTTGGCCCGCCGGACGAGCGCGCGAACGCCCGCGGGATCCCGGACGGGCATGAAGTCCGAGATCTCGGCCACACCCTCGTCGGAGAGAAACCGGGTGAGCAATACGTTCGTGTCCGGCAAGTAGAGTTGCCGTGGCCGGGCCTCGCCGAGCGCCGGACGGATCTGGAACCGACCGCCGCGACGATCGTCGAGCAGCGCGCAGAAGATCGTCGGCGAGTCGCTCCGGGGGAAGCACAGGAAATCGACAGAACCGTCGATCCCGATCAGGGCGACGGTGTGCAGATCGCCGACGATACCGTAGTGTTCGATGGGCTGGTAGCCGATCGCCGTCGCTCCCGACGCCGGGGTCCTCGCGTTAGATCCGGACGCTCGACGCGACGGGATACTCCTCGGCGCCGAGAACTTCCTTCATCCGGTCCACGGTGGCCGTACCCTCGTCGTAGACGACACGCACCTGCTTGGCGGCGAGGTCCACCGTGACATCGTGCACGCCGGGAAGCGGCCCCAGCACGGACTTCACCGTCTGTTCGCAATGTTCGCAGGACACATCCGGCACCGTCAGCACGACAACGGCCATTCTCGTTCCTCCTTCGCGACGATATCCGTCAGTGGTCTGTCGCGGCCCCGTGGCGCCTCCGCGTCGGAGGGCCGGGAACACCGCTATCTGCCCAGGCCGCCGCGCCCCCCGAGCGCAAACGCGGCGGCGCCCACGGCGAGCGCCGCCGCCGCGATCCCCGCCAAGTACGCGTACTCGCCGAAGCGCTCACGAAGCGGCGGGTGCAAGAGCGTCGACACGTCAGCGGCGGGCCGGAACCGGCGGAGACGGAGCGCGTTCGTCACCACGCTCACGCTGCTCATCGCCATCGCCGCGGCGGCAAGCACCGGGCTCAGTAGCACATGGGCGACCGGGTACAGCACCCCGGCCGCGACCGGAATCAGCAGCATGTTGTACGCGAACGCCCACACGAGTCCCTGAACCACCGCGGCGTCGGTTTTGCGGGACAACGCGATCGCGGTCACGATCCCCCGCAGATCCCCCCCGACCAGCGTGATGTCCGACGCCGCCATCGCGACGTCGGTCCCTGTGCCGATCGCGATCCCGAGATCGGCCTGCGCAAGGGCCGGCGCATCGTTGATGCCATCGCCCACCATGGCCACGACGCCGGTCGACCGCAGGCGCTGGACCGCTTCGGCCTTCTGATCGGGGCGCACCCCGGCAAGCACGCGGTCGGGAGCGATGTCGGCCTCCCGAGCGATCGCGAGTGCGACAGCTGGGGCGTCACCGGTCAGCATCCACACATCCAGCCCGAGCGCGCGCAGCTGAGCGACGGCCTCGGCCGCCTCGGGCTTCAGCGTATCCGCAGCCTCGATCGTACCGCTGGCGCGGCCGTCCACGGCGACGTCCACCGCGGTGGTGCCGGCCGCGGGCGACATCGCCTCACCGGCCGCAGTCCCGGGCGCATCGAACGCGACCCCGCGTTCGCCCATCCACGCGCGGTTCCCGACCAGCACCGCGCGCCCGTCCACACGGGCTTCCACCCCGCGGCCGGGCATGGCGCGGAACTCCTCAGCGTGCGGCAGCGAGAGTCCGCGTGCATGCGCCGCCCCGACGATGGCTTCCCCGATCGGATGCTCGGATCCGATCTCCGCTCCCGCCGCCAGGCGGAGCAGGTCCGCCTCCGTCGTGCCGGCGCGGGGGATCACACGCGTGACCCGCAGCACGCCGCGCGTGAGCGTGCCGGTCTTGTCAAGGACAACGCGAGTGATCCACCGGGCCTGCTCGAGCGCTTCGCCGCCTCGGATCAGGATGCCGTACTCCGCGGCCCTGCCCGTGCCCACCATGATCGCCGTCGGCGTCGCCAGTCCCAGGGCGCACGGGCAGGCGACGATCAGCACCGCTACCGCCGTGGTCAGCGCGTGGGTCAACCGGGGCTCGGGCCCGAACGCGAGCCACGCGAGGCACGTCAGCGCCGCGATCGCGAGCACCGCCGGTACGAAGTAACCCGCGACCGTGTCCGCGAGCCGCTGTACCGGGGCCTTCGATTCCTGGGCCGCCTCCACCAGGCGGACGATCTGCGCGAGCGTCGTATCGCGGCCCACGTGCGTCGCACGGAACACGAACGCGCCGACCCTATTGAGCGTCGCGCCGATGACGACATCGCCCGGCCCCTTGGCGACCGGCAGGCTCTCCCCGGTCAACATACTCTCGTCGACCGCTGACGCGCCTTCGGTCACGACGCCGTCCACGGGCACGGTCTCCCCCGGACGCACGCGCACCAGGTCGCCCACCCGAACGGCCTCCACCGGGACGTCCACGTCGTCCGCGCCCCGCACCACGCGTGCAGTCCGCGGGCGCAGGCGGGCCAGCGCCGCGATCGCCGCGCCGGCCCGTCGCCGGGCGCGCGTCTCCAGCCAGCGTCCGAGCAAGACGAGCGCGATGATCAGGACCGCGGATTCGTAGTACAGGTCCGGCGGGAGGCCCCAGGCGCGCGCGGGCCCGGGCCAGAGCGTGAGGAACGCGCTGTAGCCGTACGCCACGCTCGTGCCGATCGCGACGAGCGTGTCCATGGTGGCGGCCCCGTGCTTTGCGGCGGTCCACGCCGCGGCGTAGAATGTGCCGCCCGCCCACACCTGCACGACCGTCGCACCGATCAGCAGGAACGGCGCCAGCACGTCCGGCGACACCGGGAGCGGCAGGTACGTCACCAGCATCATGGCTGCGCCGACCCCCAAGCTCGTCACCCACTTGGCCCGGAGGTCGTCGAGTTGGCGTCGCTGCGCCGCGTCGCGCGCGTCATCGGGGACCGTGGCCTCGACCGGCGACGACGCGGCCGTCCCGGGCGGGCGGCCTCCCACGCCGACATGGTACCCCGCGCGCTCGACCGCACCGCGCAGTTGGGCGTCGGTCGCGAGCGCCGGGTCGAACACCACGCGGGCAGAGTCGGTCAGGAGGTTGACCGTGGCCCGTTCGACACCCGCCACCCTCGCGAGCGACCGCTCGACGCGCCGCACGCACGAGGCGCAAGTCATCCCCTCGATCGGCAGCTCCAACGTCTCCTGCCCCATGACCAGGCTACCCTTGACGGCCGTTCTCGAACACGACGAGCAGCTCAGCAATCACGCGTTCCCGCTCACGCGGATCGTTGGAGCGGATCGCCGCGCTAACACAGTGGTTCAGGTGTCGTTCGAGCAGCAGCGCGTTCGCCTTGTCGAGCGCACGTTGCACGGCCTTAGTCTGCTTGATCACATCGACGCAGTACGCATCGTTTTCCACCATCCTGGCGATGCCGCGCAGATGCCCTTCGACGGTGCGCAGCCGCGCGAGGATGGCGTCCTTCTCGCGCGTGCCCACGGCCAGCGTTGTCCTCGGCACGATCCACCTCCCTCCCCCCGTGGGGGGGGATAGCTCCAGCGTACACATCGGGAGTCAACGGGTCAACTGCCTCGGCGACATCCGCCCGAGGAACCGGGCGCACCGGTAGGCCCCTGGGCATGCCCCAGGGCGGCGTGCCGTGGGAATCTCCTGTTGCGATGACGGACGCGAGCTGAGCAGCGGGCGGGACGCGGCGGTCAGGACCGGGAGCACCGGTCGCAGCGCCCGCGCACGAGCAGGTGGGGCCGCAACATCCGGAGGCGCCGGCTCGTGCGCTGCGCGAGGGAGAGCAACGTCATCGGATCGATCGGCAGGTCAATGATGCGGCCGCAGCCGTTGCACACAAAATGGGCGTGCGGCGTGGTGTTGGTTTCCCAGCGCATCGCGCCGGAGGGAAGCGGAAGGGTTTCGACAAACCCGAGCGTGGAGAGTTCGCGCAGAATCGCGTAGACCGTCTTGAGCGCGAAGCCGGGTACGGCTTCGCGCACGTCCCCGTGCAGTTCCTCGGCCGTCGGATGCCCGACCGCCCGTTCGAGCGCGCCGAACACCGCCATTCGTTGCGCCGTAACCTTGAGCCCCCGGGCCCGGAACTCCGCGGCGGCTTGATCTGCCAAGAACCGTCCCATCGGTGCAACCCATGGTAGCATCGAACAGGTGTGTAGGCAACCCGAATATTGCGGAATGGTGACGATCTTTCGACGATTTCTTAACGATTCCCGACGAAGATCCGACGTCGAACCTCCGCGGGCGGCGCAGAATCACGCGACGGGCGCGCCCCCGCCCTCCCGGGCCCCGTGCTGCGGGTCGGGCGGCCGCCGGGGTGCAAACAAGACGAGGTAGACGATCTCCAGAACACCGACTGTGTTGACGATCAGCAGCACCACGAACCACGCCGGCTGTCCTGCGCGCGCGGAACGCCACAGCGCGATGCCTTTCCAGATCAGGGTCCACACGACAAACAGTACGAGCAGACCAGGCGGAAGCGCCAGGAGACGCTGGTTGAGTGGATGGAGCAGCGCGGGCCACGGCCCGCCGAGCGGCGTCATGGGGTCCGGCGCACGGCCTCCATGCGTCTCAGTCCCTCGGGGCCAGCCAGGTAGACGACGTCGGCCACACCGATGAACAGTCCGTGGTCAACGACGCCGGATACGCCGTCGAGTGCGGCGGCGACCGCGCCGGGATCGTCGAGTGGGCCGCAGGCAAGATCCACCAGCAGGTTCCCGTTGTCGGACCGCGCCGGCTGCCCATCCCGCAGGCGGACCGCTGGAACGCAGCCCGGGATCCGGTTTGGGAGCGCGCGCAGTACCCACGGCAGGGCGAACGGCAGGACCTCCAGTGGGATCGGTCCGCGCAGGCGCTCGACCGACTTCGTGAAATCGGCCACGATCGCGACGCGGCGCGCGGAGAGCGCCACCACCTTCTCACGGACGTGGGCGCCGCCCCCGCCCTTCACGAGGTGGAGCGCGGGGTCGACCTGATCCGCGCCGTCCAGCACGATGTCGGGAGTGTCGTCGAGCGTCGTGAGCGCGATCCCCAGACGCCGGGCCTCGGTCGCAGTGCGCTCCGACGTCGGCACGCCCCGCAGCCGCCATCCCCGCTCCTGGACCAGCCGCCCGAGTTCACGGAGGACGAACGCGACCGTGGATCCGGTGCCGAGCCCGACGACCATACCGTCGCGCACCTCGTCCGAGACCGCCCGGAGCGCCGCCGCTTCCTTGAAGCGATCGCGGGGATCGGTCGCCGCCGTCGTCACTCCCGTCGCTCCCCCGCCGTTCACCAACTCACAGTTTGTAGCCGATCTTCCGGAGCAATCCGTGGCGCGCGGCCACGTCGTCCGGTCCCTCGACGCCAAGCGGAGGCGCGCCGTCGACGACGCCGAGCACGCCGCGTCCCTGTTCGGTTTCCGCGACGATCACCTCCAGCGGGTTGGCGGTCGCGCAGTAGATCCGGCAGACCTCCGGAACCCGGCGCACGGCGTCGAGCACGTTGACCGGGTACGCGTTCCCGAGCACAACCAGGAAGGCGTGGCCGCACCCGATCGCCTGGATGTTGCGTGTGGCGAGGTCGACGAGCGCGGGATCGGTCCCGGTGGTCCGGATGAGCCGCGGACCGCTCGCTTCGCAAAACGCGGCACCAAACCGAATCCCCGGCACCGTTCCGACCAACGCTTCGTGCAGATCCTCGACCGTCTTGATGAAATGTGACTGACCAAGAATAACGTTGAGGCCGTCGGGGTTCTCGACCGGTACGACGTGGATCTGCATGCGCGCCTCCCTCCCCGCGTGTCCGCCTCGATCTCTTTGCTTCACCCGCGCGGGAGCCCATTCCTGGGTCCCCCGAAGGGCGGCCGCGCGCGCTCGTCGAATTCCGCGAAAGGATGTGGATCGCGGCACGCGCATCCCGCCGGGAGGCATGGCATGGACGCAACCGTTCGCTGGACGAGCGCGCTGGCCTTCGCCGCCACAGCCGGGTCGGGCGGCACGATCGCGTTGGATGCGACGCACGAACACGGCGGCGGCGGTCCGTCGCCGATGGAAGCCGTCCTCGTGGCGCTCGGCGGCTGCACCGGCATGGACGTCGTGTCGGTCCTCGAGAAGATGCGCGCCCCGCTCGAGGGACTGGAGATCCGCGTATCCGGCGAACGGGCGGAGGAACACCCGCGCGTGTTTACCCGGATCGCCCTCGAGTACGTATTCACGGGCGCAGGGCTGAGGGCCGAACAGGTCCAACGCGCCGTCGAGCTCAGTCAGAACCGGTATTGTTCCGTATCCGCGATGCTCCGCAAGGCGGCGGTGCTCACCTACACGTGGCGAATCGCCGGCGCGGCCTAGACCTGGGCGCCGAAGATCACGACCGCGCGGAGGGCTAGCGTCCCCGCCAGCACGACCGCGGCGGCCAGCATGCTCACGAATGCCGCGCGGCGCGCCCCCGTCCCACCGACCAGCGGCACGGCAATCCCCAGCGCCACCAGCAGCCAGAGCACGAGCCAGGGCGTCCCCATCAAGCGGGACAGCGTACCGGCTCCGTTGAGTCCGAGGAAAAACAGGACGATCCACATGAGTTCCAGCAAGGCGAAGTAGACATCGACGCGCCCCAACCGGCCGTCGGTGGCCGCATTCCCACGCGGCCGTGGCGCGCACACGGCGAGGAGCGCCGCGGCCGCCGTCAACCCCGACGCGAGGAACAACCCGCCGAGCGCCCAGGTGTCGCTCCACACGGGCTGGTTGGAGACGCTGAGCAACACGCCGGTATAGGATGCCACGAACAGCCCCAGTGCGGCGCCGACCCCGCTGAACACGCGCCCCGCCGGGGATCGCCCCCAACCGGCGGCGCCGAGTTCCGCCACGAACGACACGAAGGTGAACACGCCGTACACCAGAAGCGCCCACGACCCGACCGACATCGGCGACCAATACTTGAACATGAGGCCGCCCTGCCCCGGCGTGGTGGCGATGAGCATGTGCCAGAAGCGCAGCGGCGTGCCGAGATCGAGCGTGAGCAGCACCGGGCACACGATAGCGACCGGGAACGCGATCAGGAATCCGGCGCGTGCCGTTGCCTCGTCCTCCGGGCCGCCCCACAAGCGCAGCATCGTCGCCAGCGCGTACAGGCTCCCCGTCAACCCGGCGAGGAAGAAGTACCCGAGAATGTACCACTCCCACTGCGGCGGCTGGACGAAGTGCTCCGCCATCACGCGTTCCTCCCTTGCGTGTCCGCGCCGCCGTTCCGGCGCCCGCCGAGCTCGTTCATGCGACGGTCCCGGAACGCGACGACGGCCGCGACCACGCCGAGCGCGGCCGCAGCGAGCGAGCCCAGGTACCCGCCGCGGTTGTTCCGACGGGGTAACGTCGCATTGTTCGCGTTTGGGAGCCCGTAGGTCTCGGGCTTGTCCATCAAGAGGAAGAACGCGTTGAGCCCTCCGTACACGGCGTCGTCACGTCCGTAGAGCTGCGCGTTCGTCTCACCCTGAGCATGGAGCGTCGCCAGCCGGGCGTCGGCGCGCTTCTGCATCTCGGACAACGGGCCGAACTGAATCGACTGCGTCGGACAAGCCTGAGCGCAGGCCGGCGTCATCCCGGCCTGCAGCCGATCGTAGCAGAACGTGCACTTGTGCACGGTCCCGGTGTTCTCGTTGAACCCGATGACACCGAACGGGCACGCCGCGATGCAGTACCGGCACCCGTTGCAGATGTCCTGCTGGATGAATACCGTATCGAACTCAGTGCGGATGATCGCGCCCGTCGGGCAGACCTCCAGGCAGCTCGCCTGCTTGCAGTGCTTGCAGACGTCCGACATCATCAGCCACGCGTGACCGTTGCCGGCCACGACCGTCTCGTCGGGGACGCGATCGTAGAACTGCACGTGGCGCCAGTTCTGGGCGTCGAGCGATCCGGTGTTGTCGAAGCTGTCCAAGAACTTCGGCGGGTTGCCGGGCAGCCGGTTCCACTCCTTGCACGCCGACTCGCAGGCCTTGCACCCGATGCAGATGCTGGTGTCCGTGAAGAATCCGACGGGCTCAGCCATCGCTCATACCCCCATCAGGTTTGGCACGATCTTGGAGAGGCCGCGTTCTTGCGCGTACAAATCGAGCGGCACCGCCGCCATCTCGTCCACGACGGGGACGGCCCGGGGATCGCGCGCGAGGTCGATCGCGAGCAGATACCGGGCGCAGGTCTCGCATGCCTCCACCCGGACGTGCGGAAACCTCGGTGCGCTGCCGCCCGCCGGGACGGGCTCGGGACGACGTGCGAGACCGCGCACGACGCCGCCGGATGTCTCTACCTCCGCGGTACCCTCCTCCGCGTACACCGGGAGCCGGGCGCCGTCCCGCTCGCCGCAGGCCGCGCAGGTCGCACGCGGGTACGGCCACGCCGTCGCGCACCGTCCGCACACCAGGTACCGCCTCGCGCCCACGAGATCGTCCCCGGGAGGCGCGAGGTAGCTGACCTGCGGCAGCCCGCCGCAGCTCGGACAGTGACGCTCGTCCCTGGGGCCGTCGCCGGGCGCTCCCGCGCCCCGGTACGCGCGCCCGGATTGGGTCAGCGCCTCGAGGACGGGGCCCGCGGCGGCCCGGGCAAGATACCGGTCAATCGGAGATTGGTCGGCGCCCGCGAGCCACGCCTCCACCGCCCGCACCGCGCCGGGCCAAGGGGACCGATCCCGGAGCGCCCGGGCGAGGTGCGCCGGGCCGTGCGCCATGGTGACCCCGACGACGGCCGGAAGAACGTGTTCGACCGCGTAGGACGCCGGACTCGACGGACGGGCGGCCAGCGCCCGCGCGTAGGCGGGCTCCTGCACGTCCAGAAGCGCGGCGTAGAGGGTCAGGATCTCGCCCGCGAACGGGTAGCGCGCCCGCAGTGCATCGGTCCGGCTCCTGCGGACCGCCCACGGTGCCTCGACCTCCACGGCACCGCCCATCACATCCTCTCCAGGTTGACGAGGAACGCCTTGAACTCCGGCGTCCTCGCATTGGCGTCGCCGACGAACGGCGTCAGGGCATTCGCGAGCCAGTGCTGTGACTTGTCCGGATACAGCTCTGCCGAAATGCCAACGAAGCCCCAATGGATGGGAATCCCGATCTGCCAGATCTGTTTGCCCGCGACTTGGAGCGCCCCGAGGCGCTTGGTGACGACCGCCCTCGCTTCCACCTTCCCGCGTTTGGACGAGATGCGGACCATGTCGCCGTTCTTGATCGCCTTTTCGGTCGCCAGCCCCTCCGGGATCTCGACAAACGCCTCGGGCTGCAACTGCACGAGATGAGGCACCTGCTGCGTCACATAGTGCTCGTGCTCGGTCAGCCGGTACGTCGTGGCCACGTAAGGGTACTCCGCGGCGGTCCCGAACCGGTCCGGGCGGCCGGCTGCCTTGTCATACAGAAACGCAACAGGCGACGCCGACGTCGCCGCATGGAGCGGGTTGTCCACCGGAGATTCGACGGGCTCGTAGTGCTCCGGGAACGGGCCGTCCAGTAAGGCGTTGCTAAAGAGCCGCCCCACGCCCTCGCCGTTCATGATGAACGGCAGCCACGCTTTCGGGTCCGCGGGGTTCATCGCCGGCGGATAGTCCGGCACGTCTCCCACCCACTTGGTCCCGTTCCACTGAATGCCCGGCCGGTTCGGGTCCCAGGGCTTGCCCGCACGATCGGCGGACGCCCGATTGTAGAGCACGCGGCGGTTGAGCGGCCAGCTCCAGGCCCAGTTCGGGTAGTACCCCATTCCCGTCGGGTCGTTCTTCGCGGGATTGCGCACCCCGTCGCGGCGCTTCGTGAGATTGCCCGACTCGGGGTACATCCCAGCGTAGATCCAGTTGCCGGACACGGTGGTGCCGTCGTCCTTGAGCGCCGCAAACGTCGCAAGGCGCTTGCCGGTGACCAAGTCTCTCCCGTTCATCTCCTGCGCCAACTCGTCCAGTTCGGGCCGTACGGGATCCTTGTAGGTCGTCGTCAGGTGCTGAATCGGGTCGGGGAACGCCCCTCCGTGTTGCTGGTAGAGCTTCTTGACCCGCTGGAAGAGGTCGGCCAGCACCCAATGATCGTGCCGCGCCTGCCCCTGCGGCGGAAGGACTTGGTCCTTCCACTGGACCCACCGGCCGCTGTTGGTGAACGACCCGTCCTTCTCGATCCAGTGGGTGCAGGGCAGCATGAAGACCTCGGTCTGAATCTTGCTCGGATCCATGCCGGGCCCGTGCCAGAACTCGGAGCTGGTCGTCGGAAACGGATCCATCACGACCAGCCACTTGAGCTTGGACAGCGCCTCGAGAACCTGCGCGGTGTCGGGCCCGATGCTGGTCGCCGTCATCCCGGACAGAATCACGCCCTCCATCTTGCCGCGGAGCGCCTGATCGTAGATCGACATCCACGACGCGTTCCCGCCCGGCTTCGGAAGATAGCTGAACGCGAAGTCGTTGTCCTTCGTCGCGGCGTCGCGGTACCACATCTTGAGCAAACTCACCATGAACTTCCGGTAGTTGGTCCCGAAGAAGTTCCACGAGTTTGGATCGAGCTTCTTCGCCGCGGCCACCTTCACGTAATCGTCCACGGTCTTCTCGCCCGGCATCGGCACCGCAAGGTACCCCGGCAGGATGTCCCAGGAGATCGCGTTGTCGGTGTTGCCCTGGATGTTCGCGTGACCCCGCTCGGCATTCATCCCCCCGCCCGGTCGGCCGATGTTGCCGAGGAGCAGCTGCAACAGCGCGCCCGACCGGATGAGCTGCGTCCCGGTCGTGTGGTGCGTCAGGCCGACCGCGTACACGATCGTCATGACCTTGTCGGGCCGGCCCATCTCCGCCACCATCTCGGCGACCCGAAGGAAGTCGGCCTGGGGGATTCCCGTAATCGACGACACCACTTCGGGCGTGTAACGGGCGTAGTGCTGCTTGAGCAGCTGGAATACGCACCGGGGGTCCTGCAGGGTCAGGTCCCGTTTGGCGAACCCCTTCGCGTCGGTGTCATAGCTCCAGGTGGCGCGATCGTACGACCGCGTGCCGGGCTGGTAGCCGGAGAAGAGCCCATCCTGGAAGCTGTAGCCGTCTTTCACGATGAACGACGCGTTCGTGTAGTGTACGACGTAGTCGGCGTGATAGCGGCTATTTTGAACGATGTAGTTAATGAGACCGCCGAAGTAGGCGACGTCGGTCCCGGTTCGGATCCGGAGGTGCATGTCGGAAACCGCCGACGTGCGCGTAAACCGCGGATCGGTGTGGATGAGCTTCGCCCCGCCGCCTGCCCCCGGCCCCTTCGTTGGATCGAGCTTCGCGCGCATGAACCACTGGAAGCCGACGGGGTGGGCTTCCGCGGGATTGGCGCCGTTGATGAGGATCAGATCTGCGTTCTTGATGTCCCTCCAGTGATTTGTCATTGCCCCTCTTCCGAACGTGGCGGCCAAACTGACCACCGTGGGCCCGTGTCAAACACGGGCCTGCTGTTCTATAAAGACGACCCCCAGCCCCCGCATGAGCTTGGTCGCGAGGTACCCCTCTTCGTTGCTGAACGTCGCGCCCCCGGCAAAGGCGATGCCATCGCACCGGTTGACGACGTTCCCCTTCGCGTCCTCGGTCACGAACGTTCGGTCGCGAGACTCCTTGATGTGCCCGGCGACCCGGTCCAGCACGAAGTCCCAGGTGACCTTCTGCCACGCGGTGGCGCCTGAGGCCCGGTAGAGCGGCTGATCCACCCGGCGGACTGACGTCGCGAGCTGCATCGCGGTCGCGCCTTTGGGACAGAGCCGGCCCTCCGTGATGGGGCTGTCCGGATTTCCCTCGATCTGGAGCAACTGCGCGGTCCCGTCCGGAGCCGTGCGCGTGTACGCAATCAGTGCGCAACCGACGGCGCAGTAGGGACACACCGAGTGCATCTCCGCCGCGCCGGCGATGCGGAGCTCCTGCTTCACCGCCTGCGCGTGCGCGAGGTCGAACCCGAGCGCCGAAAGCGCAACGCTCCCGGTCCCTGCGGCCGTAAGTTTGATGAAGTCGCGGCGCGTCAGCGTGCCCATGGCGTCGGCACCTCCACAACATGGTTTGACGTGACACGGCAACTGGGGTGGCGGTCGAACCGTTGACGAATCCGGGCGCAGCCTAGCACGGTGTGAAGCGGGTTTGGGGCAGAGGGCTGGCAGGCCGGCAACGGAGCCTCGTGCCCCGGTGTCGGTCTGGCGCTCAGGGTCCCGTGATGCATCTGCACCACCCCCGGAGCCGGTTCCTGGGCACGTCGGTTCGCGGGTGGCGCGTTCGCGAGAGCCGGCGACCCCAACAATATCGCGGGTGTTCGCGGGGTGACCGAAAAGTCCTGCTTCGCCGTGACGCGTGAGTGCCGCACCGTCGTTTCACGCGAAGCGCAGCGGCCACCAACGCACGGGATCTCATGGAGGCCCTTGGGGGGGCGGTTGTGGAACGTACTTCTCGCACGGGCGCGGGTCCGAGAGGTTTTCGTTCGAGGAGTCTCATGTATGCAACTGACCGAAGCCCTTGATCTGCTGCTGGCGCACGTGTCTCCGCTGTCCGTCGAACGTGTCGCGGTGTGGAACGCGTGTGGCCGCGTGGCGTCCGAAGACGTCGTGGCCCCCTCCCCGGTACCGCACTTCCGACGCGCGGCCATGGACGGCTATGTGTGCCATGAGGCGGATCTGCGAGCGGCCTCACTGGAACACCCTGTCCGGCTTCGCATCACCGGCGCGGCCGCGATGGGTGGTCTTCCCGGAGCCGGGCCCGCGCGAGGCGAAGCCTGGACGATCACGACCGGCGGGCCCATGCCGGCGCGCGGCGACCGGGTCGTACCCCTTGAAGTAGTCCGACCGGACCGCGATTTCGTTCAGATCGATCGCCCGGTGGCGGTCCGGCGAAACATCGCGGAGCCCGGCGAGGATATCCGCGCCGGCACCCAGTTGGTGACCGCCGGCAATGTCATCACCGCGGAGGCCGCCGCGGCCCTCGCGGCGGCGGGCGTACGCGAGGTCGGCGTGCGGCGGCGGCTGCGCGCCGGGATCGTCGCGACCGGCACCGAGCTTGTGGAACTCAGAGGCGACACGGGGCCGCTTCCGCCTGGCCGGGTGTTCAACAGCAACTCGGTCGCCCTCTGCGGCGCGCTCGAAACCCTGGGGTGCGTGGTCGAATACCGGGGCATCGTGCCGGACGAGCCCGCGGCGCTGCGGGCGTCGTTTGCTGCGCTGATCAACGAGTATGACGTCGTGATCTCGACCGGCGGGGTCTCTGTCGGTCAGCACGACGCGGTCCACCGGACCTGGCTCGATTTGGGCGCGCGCCGAATCGTGGGTCGGGTCGAACTCAAACCGGGCGGGCCATTTTTCGCGGCACGCCTGGACGACCAATGGGCAATCGGCCTCTCGGGCACGCCGGTCGCCTGCTTGGCCGCCTTCCATCTGCTCGCCCGACCGATGCTCCTACAGCTTCAAGGACGGCGCCACACCGTGCGGCCACTCCGCATGGCCGCGCTCGTCAAGCCGTTCCTGCGCGCGACGGATCGTCAGCGCGCGCTGTGGGCACGGCTGCGCGAGCCCGATGGCGAGGACCCCGAGGTCGAGCTGCTGCACGGCGAGGAACCGGGCACCTACGCGTCGCTCCTTGACGCGAACGCGCTCGCCCTGATCGCGCCCGACACACCTCCCCTGCCCGCAGCGTCGCGCGTTCCAGTGCTGCTACTCGACCGCGCAGAGAATCGCAACCGCTTAGTCGTCCCCCGCGTGGCGCCGCCGCCGGCCCTCATCGGCGTCATCGGCGCGTCGGGAAGCGGTAAGACGACCGTGCTCAGCGGCGTCCTCCGTCGCCTCACCGCTCGGGGAGTCAAGGCCGTTGCCGTCAAGCACGCCGCCCATGGCTTCGCGATCGACCGCCAGGACAGCGACAGCGCGCGGTTCCGTGACGCCGGGGCCCTCATCACCGTCATCGCGGGGCCCGACGAAACAGCGCTCAGGATCGCGGCCGGGATGGCCGAACCCGACCGACTCGCTCGACTCGCGGCCGCGGCCGCGCAAGCGGCCTGGGGAACGGCGCCCGACTGCATCTTGATGGAGGGATTCCATCATCCCGACCGCCCGGTCATCCAGGTGGGCCCACCGAAGCCGGGCGCCGCATTCGCCGAGGTTTGGGCATCGGTGCCCGCGGTCGCCGAACTGGACGCCGGACGGCTGGAGGCGGAGATCGCGCGGGTGGCGGACATCGTGTGCGACCGCCTCGCTGTCACGTAGCCAGGGCGCCTGCGCCGCCGGCTCTGGAGGTGCACCAACGGGGCCTCTCCTTGAATAAGCTCGCAGGAATGCGGACCCCTCTGCTCGCGCCGGGCCATCCTGGGGTTGGTGGCGCGGGGTGCCGGGGCGGGTCTCCCGTGTGGGGATCCCTTCCGCTATCGTGTGGGGCGAGAGCCCTCTAGACCGGACCAGACGCGCGTGTAGGTTCGATCAGCTTGACCGAGGAAGATCGCGCATGAGAACCTGCCGCGATGCGTCGTGTCAATCGGCGCGGCAAGCCCTACCCTCCGTTTGTGTTGCTCCGCTGCTTCGGGGCGCCGTCCCTGAACCTCCAGCACATTCAGATGGGCGGCTGGCTGTGACCACATCACGACGGTCATGATCCCAATCCGTCGGCGAGTGCCATTGTGTCGCCAGTGAGAACGTACTTCGTGTAGTTGACAGCACAAGCGAGTTGTTTCTGCGCTTCCTCAATCGTCGGAGCGACCCACTGCGTGTCAACCAATACTCTCGCCGCGTCGTAGGCGATCACGCGCCATCGATACGGGGCAACGTCGCGTTCGATGTGTTCGATGACTTGATAGGGTCCAAGATGGTACTCGCGCGTGCACATCGTCTGCTCCCTCCCGGATGCGTCGCTATGCTGGGCGCCCTGTTCCGGCTGCGATCAGGGTAAACAGCCTGGCGTCGCTGGCCGACTCGTTTGCCAAGTCACGGACGCATTCATGCGGCAACCGGTGAGTCTTGCGCGCCAGTCGTCTGACGTACTCTACCTCGGCAGAAGTCAGCTGCAGTGCGCGAACCAGCCCCAGAGAGTCGTCAAATCGTTGGCGGCGCGCGGCGCCTTGGGGGCTCAGATCTCGCCTCTCCACCAGCGCGACGATCCGATGGCTCGACGCTGCGGGCGCTTCGAGGATCCGACTCTTCCGTTGGGTCATCGTACACCCCCTTGGTGTTGCTCTGATCCTACTCATTACGGTTTCGCACGGGTATCCGGCATGGGCCCGATCCGATTGCCCCAAAGTTGACACAAACTTACCGTTGCCTCCCGGCCCGGACGGCGTTGGCGCGTCTGGCGCCCGGGTCGCGACGGATCCTCCACGGTGGCCGAGTGGTCGGTTGGGCCACCCTATCCCGAACGTCACCCGCAGAGGCTCCCGGCCGACCCCCAGACCACTGACAGCCACGGCCGCCCCGGTACAGGCGGCCCCAGTAGTGCGCGGAGGGACCCGACCCGGCGGGCGCCGCGCCACCAGGCCGCAGACGGCCCGGCGCGAATAGAAGGACGCATTGCCGCGAGCCCACGGAGGGACCCCAGCGGTGCGTTGACGGGGTACTTGACAACCGGGCTGGACGTGGCACTCCAGGGTACACTCCTGCTCGGCTCGGTCCTGGTCTGCGGAGGCGGCGACAGGGCTGGGCCGGGCCGGGGGTCTCAGGGCTGGGCCGGGCCGGCTGGTCCTGGGCTGGG